>JAZKIJ010000027.1:0-7542 GCA_040384905.1 Patescibacteria group bacterium | reverse complement strand
GTTGAGAGTCCCTGTGAGGCACAGAGGGTTAGGCGGCTGCCCATGCTCTTTAAGATAGTTTTTGCGGTAGGTGGCTACTACATCACAGGCCATTTTTTTGGCCCGGTAGTACTCGTGAGTGCCCTCAGCAATTTCAAAGAGACACTGGCCTCGCCGGTAGGTCCACTGATCAACCAGTCTCACCACTTCGTCGAGATAATAGTCACCGCTCCCCAGGAATGTAAAATACAGGTGAGTCGGAGCTTCATGCGGGCGCATTTTAGGGTAGACATACACTACGGCGTAATCCCACTCCACCAATGTCCCTCCGCAAACAATCCTCGACTCATTTTGGGGAAGGAACAGTGTCTCAGGGGGAACTTTTTTCATCCCGAACCTCCAGTGATTTATTTTTTCGGAAACAAAGGAATGACAACCTCATCGTCATCATCGTCTCCTTTTTCTTCATCTGGGTCGCGAATTAACAGTGTCTTAAGACGCAGCTCGGCCACCCTCCAGAGGTAATTCTGTACCGGCAGTTCGCGCTCTTGTTTAGTGATGCGGTGAGCCGCTCTGATGTCTGTAGAGATGCCGTAATGCAATTTTACGAGCGTCCCTTCATCATCATAATCAACCCACATGTGCCACGTTCTCTTGAATTTTTGACCCTCATGATAAAAAGTGGTTTCTCCCAGATACACCATTTGTTCACTCATGGGTGACCTCTCTGTTATATAGATGAACTTTTCTCTAAAATTATTTTACCACAAAATCAGTATTTGTCTATATATACCTGTCTACTATATAATATAACAATGGAAAACGAACCTATAAAAGATACACGACCTAATGTTAGTGAAGCAATGAACCGAGTGCAGGGTATATTAGCAGAAGTTAGTGTAATGGGAGCGAATGATAGTGAATTTGAAAGCTTTAACAAAATTATAAGCGACCTACAAGCTGGCCTTATAACACCCACAGAAGCAATTGCTCAAGCAGAAGCCATCAAAGGTGGAAAAATGGATTATCATTAAAATAAAAAATCTCGAGCCCCAGCTCGAGATTTTTTGTACGAAAGAAAATAAAATTTCTAAAATAAATATTTTGAACAGTTATATAGAATTTTCAAAATTGAGTACAGTGCTAGGCGCGCAAGGACTTTTTCTGTAGACGTACCTCTGTACGGCGGAAGGAAAAGTGCCGCAGCAGCAACAACGTAATGTGCCAATTTTGGAACTTCTACTGGAAGAGGGATTCTACTACTGCTTTGACGTCTGCTCCATCCGCATTCCCACCAAGCTCCTTCATCACTGCTCCTACCAAAATGCCCATCTTAGTTTTATCGGTTACACCAAGCTCTGCTTTTTTGGCTTCGGCGACTGGTCTGATTTGGTCTTGGGTGAGGAGAGTAGGGAGGTAGGTTTCTAAAACTGCTAACTCGAGTTTTTCTGGCTCTGCTAATTCAGGACGATTGGCTGCTTCGTATTGCACAATTGATTCTTTACGCTGTTTTGCTAGTCGTTTGATGACGGCTAAAATCCCGGCATCATCTAATTGATCTTGTGGCGTCTTGCCCGTAGCAACTAATTCATTGGTGCAGGCCGTCATGATACTTCGTACGGTTGTTAGCGTTACCGCATCTTTGGCTTTCATGGCCGTTTTTAATGATTCGCGTAGTGAGTCGTGTAGAGACATAAATATATTGGTTATACGTGCTAGTTTATCATATAAAAGAACCCCCTGCGAAAGCAGGGGAAGAGAGGGTAGAGGTTAGCTAGTTCTTTTGAACTCAGCGGTAATCAGACGACAAGCGGTCTTGGCGTACCCTTCGAGAATCAAAAGGTTTTCCATCAAAAATTGACCACTTCGAGCAATCATCCGTAGGGTCGTTGCATCAACCCAATGAATGGCGCAGGCTGCCTGCCAGTAGGTTTTTTGCAACGATTCACGCAGGGCCATCTGGGCTTTTTCCGATATGGCGGTGGGTAATCGCAAGGTAACGCGATGTGAATCCCAGCACACGTCATATTTGGCCTTTGCAAGCTTCGGCGGTACATGCACGGCAGTTCTCCCTCGTTGTGTTGTTTATTGTGTACTCGCTACAGAACGGAACTACTTAAAATAATACTCTTCTTTGTGCGCACGTAAAGGCTAAAACTGTGTTTAGGCCTGATGTGATACAATTGGTCAACTATGGAACTGATATCAATCTTGACGGTGCTGTTACTGCTTATTATCGTGGCAGTGCTTACCTATGTCTTTTTTATTCGAGTCGAAGTCAAAAAAGACGACTCAAATAGCATGCTGTTAATGCAACAACAGTTACAAGAACTCTCACGCACGATGCGGGAGCAAATGAGTGAAAGTAATAAGGTGGTCCAGCAGGGCAGTCAGATGCAGTTCCGCGAAAGTAAGGAACTGATGCAACAAATTAACCGCGATGTAGGAGAACAAATTCGCGCTATTCAAGAGAGTGTAACGACGAAGCTTTTACATGTAGAGAAAAATGTGGCGGCCGTGGGGGAGAGTAGTAAGCAGGTGTTTGCGGTTGCAGACCAATTACGTGAACTGCAAAACATTTTAAAGAACCCAAAACAGCGTGGAATATTAGGGGAGTATTATTTGGAGACAGTATTACAAAATGTACTACCACCTGAAAGTTTTGCGATGCAATATGCTTTTCTAGATGGGGAGATTGTAGACGCGGCGGTGTTTGTAAAGGGGAAAGTTATTCCGGTGGATTCTAAATTTTCGCTCGAAAACTATAATCGGTACGCGGAAGCGGCTGATGGCTTAGAGAAGCTGGCGTTTGAAAAGGTATTTTTAAACGACTTAAAAAATCGCATTACTGAAACTGCTAAATATATTCGACCCTCTGAAGGAACTATGGATTTTGCGTTTATGTTTATTCCTCACGAAGGAATTTATTATGATTTACTCAGTAACAAGGTAGGAGCTGGAGAGGACAATTTAATTCAACGAGCAGCCGGAAAATTTAAGGTAATTATCGTTTCACCAACTTCATTCCTCGCTTACTTACAAACGGTACTGCAAGGACTCAAAGCAATGGAAATTGAAGAAAAAGCCCAAGACATTATTAAAAATGTAGAAAAGTTAGCCGGTCATATTGCGAAGTATGAAGATTACTACACCCGCATCGGGACGTCGCTCGGCGCTACCGTTAATCACTATAATGCCGCGTACAAAGAACTTGGAAAGGTAGACAAAGACATTATGAAAATTACGGGAGAGGCGGCCGGGGTGGAAGTAATTGCTATCGAAAAACCATTACGAGGAGACGAATAGAAAACGCCGCGTCCGAATGGAATTCGATCGCGGCGGTTTTATGGTCGGTAGTGGGTTATTTCCCTAGGCTCCCGCAATCGCTTGAGGGTTCGGTCGTTACTAAGATAGGCGAGGAGTTTTGTTTCCAGTACTCCTTTTGATTCAACGTGTGCCCGATAATGATAATAGTGATACCGTAGTGTGTACAGGTGACGGACTAGGACAAATTTGATGCGAAAGGGGGATGTGGGGTAATCAGCCCGCGGGACGTTTAGTCTGAAGTCTTCTACCCGACCATTTCTTTTTGTGATGTTAAAATCGTCGCACATTGATAAGACAGTAAACAGACTACCAATGAATTTTTTGTCTCCAATTTTTAGTACGGCGACATCAAACTCACGTACGCTCGAGTTCATGATATCTCTCCCAACTTTTCTACCCCTATACTAGTACAAAATAAAACTTTATCAAATGGTGCCAACCGCTTTTAAAAGTCACTTTATTGCTGATTTAGTGTGTATTCCTTGTTAAATATACTGATTCAGTATGTAAAGTATACCCTTGCAATTTAAAAGGTTTTCTAGTATTATAGCGACCACTATGGCTACAACTACAAAAAAGGACGCCCCGTTTGCGGTTATCGAAACCGGCGGCAAGCAATACATCGTTTCAGTCGGTGATATTATCGAAGTTGAATTATTAGGAGAAAACGAAGCAGGGGCAACCGTTGAGTTTGATACGGTACTCATGACTGACGACGGAACTAGTTCAAAAATTGGTACTCCGTACACCGGGACTAAAGTAAAGGCTACCTACCTCGGATTGGAAAAAGGACCAAAAATCACTATCCTCCGCTACAAAGCCAAGAGTAACCGCGACCGAAAAATTGGTCACCGTCAGAAGTACTCACAAATCAAAATCGAATCTATTTAACAAAAAATCCCCGCAAAGGGGATTTTTTGTTATACTGGCTTATATGAGTGAAAAATTTGGTAGTGATTTTGAAGCTTCTAAAAATGATTTAGTGGAGAGAGTGTATGCTGTGCGATCTCGTATAAATGAAAGCCGTCAGTTTACTGTATTGGATGATATTGTTTCGTTTGATATAGATTTAAAAAAGGAGATGGTTGAAAAATATGGTTCAACAAAATCCTTGCAACAAGTACCCGCCTGGCAAGCGTTAGTGGGTGGTACTCCTGAGCGAGAGCTCGATCTTGATCCAGAGATAAAAGAATTGGTTGAAGGAAAAATTAGTATATTTATTAAAACGCTCGAAGACAAAATAAAATAAAAACCATACCCATGTTGTTCTGTGGCCGGGAATAATAATGAAAGGTAACTATATTAAATCGTCCAATTAGTTGCGATTTTTAAGGGCGTTTTTTATAGTCTCGGGATCGGCGTATTCAAGCTCGCTTCCGGTAGAAAGGCCGCGACCGAGGTGCGAGATAGTAAGCGGGTCGTGTGTGTTCACCAGTAGCGGCAAAATGATTGATTCCACAAATCGAGCGGTGTTCTCACCATCTGGGTTAATGGCAAAACCCAAAATGACTTCCGATAAGCCGGCGGGGATACGGGCTTCGATAGTTGATTTTAAAGAGCCACCGCGTAGTTTTTTGGCATCCTCACTGTGGAGTAACGGAACCGTCCCGCCGAGAACAAAATATAAACCGTCATAGACGCCACTGCGTTCAATGGATGTGATATCACTATCTGCTGCCACCACCATTAATTTGGTGTGGTCGCGATTGTTACTCGTACAAATACTACATAAAGTGTTATCGCCACCGTTGCGGGAGAAAAACCGATGACACGAAGCACATTCAATAACGGTAGATTTTAACGAACCAATTAGTTCCGCTAATTCTTGGGTATCGTTTTGGGGTAAGGTTAAAATATGAAATGCAAAACGCTTGGCCTGGCGCCCGCCAATGCCAGGGAATTTTTCAAAGTGGGAGATGAGTTTATCGAGATTGGACACAATTAACATTTTACCATAAAAAAAGACGCCTCATCCGGAGATGAGGCGCTTCGGGTTGCGAGATACATATCATGCACTATGGCAACCTTGAGGATGTGCCTAAACGGCGTTGTTGACGCGTGGCTGTAGAAGACGATCAACAATGAATAGTATATACAAATTGTTGTAATTATCAAATAACAAAAAAATGCCACTAAAGTTTTATCTAGTATTATAGTGTTCAATTTATACTATCTACCTAGAAATCATCCTGGCTCGAAGCATGGGCAGCAGCACTAAAACTATTGTGGTGGGTGTCGAGGTTGAGGAACCGAACGTGTTGTCCGTCGAAGAAAAGTTCACACGCTCCCACTGGGCCGTTACGGTGTTTTTCCACCAGAATCTCTGCGATGTTGGGACGTTCCGATGGGGTGTCTTTATTCATTTTGTCTTCACGGTGAATAAACATCACGACGTCCGCGTCCTGTTCAATCGAACCTGAGTCACGAAGGTCAGACAGTCGTGGCTTGCCACCACGTTGCTCTACAGCACGAGAGAGCTGGGAGAGGGCAATAACCGGCACGTTTAATTCACGGGCGAGGATTTTAAGGGAGCGTGAAATTTCAGTTACTTGTTGCACCATCGAGTCACTTGATTTGGCACCGGTAGGGGACATGAGCTGCAAGTAGTCCACAATCAACATATCAAGTCCGTGTTCGTTTTTAAGACGACGCGCTGACGAACGCATTTTGAGAATATTATTTCCCGCTTGGTCATCAATGTGAATTTGTGCTTCAGAGAGTTTGGCCATGGCGGTTTGTACCGC
This sequence comes from Patescibacteria group bacterium, assembly GCA_040384905.1. GTDB lineage: Bacteria > Patescibacteriota > Minisyncoccia > Phycocordibacterales > UBA918 > OLB19. The sequence goes on along the minus strand of JAZKIJ010000027.1, from coordinate 1,492 downwards.
TTCAAATTCTTGGTCACTTGAAAGTTTTCCGGTACGGAGTTTCCATGAGTCTACTCCCGCTTCAGCGGCAAGCATACGATCAACCAACTGTTGGTCGGACATTTCGAGTGAAAAAATTCCAATTGAAGAACCATATTTAAGAGCGGCGTTACGTGCGATATCAAGTGCAAAGGTAGTCTTTCCCATTGAAGGACGAGCCGCCAAAATAATCAAGTCGGATTTTTGGAAACCAGCGAGCAAGTTATCAAGGGCGGTAAAGCCTGATTGCACGCCACGTTTTTCATCTTGGTTGGCACTTAAGTATTCAAACCGTTCCCAGGCTTCGGTTAAGGAACTACCAATGGTTTTAAATTTTTGCGTTGTCGGTGCGTTGGTGACTTGGTAAATTTTCTTTTCCGCTTGGTCCATCACCTCGTCGGTGTTTTCAGGGTTACTGTAGCCCATCTCAGCAATCTCATCAGCGGCGGTAATCAGTCCACGCAAAATGGCCTTGCCTTGCACGAGCTCGGTGTAGTACATGGCGTTTCCGGCAGCGGGCACGGTTTCAATCAGTTCGGTAATGTATGATGCACCACCGACGCGCTCAAGAGCGTTCATGCCCGTTAATTTACTCGCGACCGATACAATATCAATTGGGTCACCCTTAATAAATATTTGGTAGACGGCTTCAAAGATAGTGCGATGTTTATCGGCATAGAAACTCTCGGGGAAAATAGTAACCGACACGTCATGCATCACGTCAGGCTTAAGGAGGATAGCACCGAGAAGCGCTTTTTCCGCATCAATATTGTGGGGCGCGATGCGAAGATTTTTGTTGATTTTTGCGCCGTCATTCATAGTGAGGCTATTGTATCACGATAAAGATATTGCTAGTTGAAAAGAATAGTTGTGGAAAGAGGGGATACTGTGTATAGTTTTTCAGGATTCACATCAGGAGGTACGGCAGATGTTGCCAAAGCTGTTTTTGGGTGGGCTCGGTATCGTTTTAGTTGGTGCGTGGGTAATTGACCTCGTAGGCTTCGATATGCCGATATGGGGGTACCTTATCATGCTTATAGTAGTGTTACTGTGTGCGGTGGGGTGGTGGTATTACGATACCGATCAAGATGAGAATGTTCTAGTTCGGATGAATCGAGATAGTGATCTTGATAAGGGGTAAAGTAAAAGGGTGGTTCCGGTTGGAGCTGCCTTTTATCTTGTAAAAAAATATATACAGTGTACCTTTAGTAAGGGCTTTAACAAGGAAGAGTAAAATGGAACCGAAAATACACCAAAAAAAGTTGATGGGAATTTTTATGATTTCATGGCTGATTGCAGGTGCAGATGCATCTTTTCAAATTTCGTTTATTCCCTTATGGGTGCAGGGTGTGCTCTTTGTAATTGGTTTTTTGAGCATCTTTATATCGTTCTACAGACTTCATCGCTATGGTCAGTGGCTTGTAAGTCAAAGCTGAAAAGTACATTCGAGATACGTTAAAAGCGGTTCCCTCAG
>JAZKIJ010000026.1:40562-43596 GCA_040384905.1 Patescibacteria group bacterium | reverse complement strand
TGTCTTTACATCATTGATTTCTTTTTCAATCAAGGTCTCCGATACTTCAAGTGCCTGGTTTAGTCCCTCAACTGCTTCTTTTTCTTTTTGAGACAACCGTGGTCGCTTGGTTATGAGATTAATTTGATCGTAGATTTCATCACGTAAGGCTGAGAAGATTTTTTCCATCTGGTCTTGAATTTCTCGTGTCTCGCGACGAAGTTTTTCTTCTTTAATTTTGTTTTGTTTTCGATCGTACCACAAGTATGCGAAGAGCATTCCAATTACTGAGAGTAAGAAGAGGATGAAGAGATTGCCAGCGGTGAAGAAGTCCCAGAGAGTTACTTCTTCAACCACTTCAGCTGGCTTAATCCATCCGGCGGTAATCAACACTGCGACGGTACTTTCTCGTGAGTTGCCTGCCTTATCAAAGGCGATAACTTTAATCGTATAGGTTCCGTCTTCTAGTTCCTTAAGGAGATATCCAATCTTGGCTTCGTCTGGTGTTACTCTAAATGGTTCCTTATCTGCAATCGTCATCTCATAGTAATCGATGCCGGAAGTCGAGTCAGTAGCGGCAAAGTTTAGTTGCGGGAATCCGGTAGTAGAGTTGGCTGCTCGAACATCAATCGTAAATGGTTCTGGTGCAGTGGTATCGATTTGAATTTTTCGATTTAACACTGCTCCCCATCCAACTTGATTTTTGTATTTAATACTAAGGTACTGAATACCATCAATCAAACTCTCACGCGTTACTTTAAATTCATCAATCGGTGGGTCATAGACTGCATCTTTATTTTCATCGGGTTGATTTTCAGAACTGGTAGAAAGTTCAACCGCTACTACGTTGACGTCAAATGGTAGTGTCCAGGTGAACGCGCCTTCGGTATTTTTATACCAGACTTCGGGATCAAGGAATGCTTGTGATCCTACTTCCGGTGCGCGCGGTGGGTCTCCGAACACAATCGCTTCTTCTGAATCATTATCTGCTGGTTTTGGCTCTGCGGGGGTAGGGGTCGGAGTTGGTGTCGGCGTTGGCGTTGGTGGCGGGACTGTTCCGGCCGCTACGGTGTAGGCACCACTGGAACCATTTTTGTACACGTCTGTTCCCCGTCCATCTGCGGCGAGCACTGATGCGTTACTAACTGTTAAGGCTCCAGCTCCCGCTGCTACTGTTCGAAACGTAATTGATAACAAATTTGACTGCGCAGTGAATGGGGCTGGACTACCTCCACCAAACGTTACTGTTCCCGCCGTATTAGAAAAAGTTGGTTCCGTAGTCCATAGTGAAAATAACGATCCGTCTTTACTCACACTCACTACCGACAAAACAGCGGGGTTAAATTTCAAACCAGCCTCTACCGCATTGATGCTTGATCCTGCCGGTGATACTCGTACGGCGACCGTAAATGTTTGTCCCACTGAGTAACTCCCTGTTGCTGGCGCCATCAAAATATCAGCAGCGTGTGTGTAGCTCACAGAAAACAGAAAAGCTCCTAATATGAATAGGACAGAGAGTAGTTGGGTGATGAGTTTGTAAGAAAGAGAGAACATAAGAACATTGTTACGCTAAACGGTAGGCACTGTACCTACAACCGTGATCGCTTACGATCCGGAGTAATTTTTAATTTAACCTTTTCTTTCTCCTCGGGTTTTAGTAACGGCAGTATTAATATCAAGACACCGTTTTTAATCTTGGCTTCAGCCTTTTCAATTTCAACACTCTCGGGCAAAATAATCCGCCTGTAAAAATCTCCCCACACACACTCTTCAGTAAAGAACGCACCATGTGGTTTGCTTTTGGGAAACACAATAAACTCCGGTCGAATCCGTCTCCCCTCAATTAATACAATGTCAGCATCCCCCTCAATAGATACGTGCACATCATTCATGTCAGCACCCGCTGCTTGCGCATAGATAACAATCGTACGTTCAGTTTGAAACACATCAACATCAAGTTGCGCTACCTTATCAACGGCAGTTTCTTCTTCACTTGATTGTAGTGCCTGGTCAGAGCGCACCCCCCGACCTTTGAGACGTTGTAGAAATGACATACTTTTCATTATTATAGTACACGGTGTGGGTAACTACTGAGCTGTTACCCACACTATCTATGCTTAAGAAACATTTAATAAATATAAATAGATTTTAATATATTGAATATAGAAAATTGAATATTGAAGATACGAAAACAAAAAGACCAACAACTATGTTGTTGGTCTTTTTTCTCTTTTCAATATTCTATTTTACATTTTCTCCATCAGTGAGAGTGCTTTTGAAAATGAGTGCAGTGCTAGAAGCGCAAGGACTTTTCTCGTAGACGTACTTCTTGTACGGCGGAGAGAAAAGTACCGCAGTCGCGACAACGCAATGTGCCATTTTCAGAAGTACTCGTTATCCTGTCCAGTTGAATAGGAGTATCGAGAAATCTGTTAAATTCACCTTCGTATCACTATTGATATCTGCTGGTGGATCTGAATCACCGCCGGCTGTTCCCCACCAGAAGAGCAGAATAGAAAAGTCGACTAGGTTCACTTTTCCATCACGGTTCAAGTCTGTATTTAGAGGACGGTTGGCTGCCTGACCCACACCATACACCGTGTAGTTAGAAAAGTTAGTTTGTATCCCGGTTGCTTGCACTGCTTTGGCCCGTACTTTGTACGTGCCGTTGGTAAACCCGTTAGTATCAACTGAAATACTCCACGCTCCATTGGCATTAGATGTTCCCGTAAACACTTTACGCGAAGCGGCACTCCCGTCTTTTTCATTTTCAATTGTGACCGTGGCATTCGGAATGGTGTATCCAGAGATTACCGCCGGCACTCCTGCCGTTACCGGATCAGGCGTGACCACAATAGATGGTGGAATAATAATGTTAGACAAACTAGAAGCGCGCGCACCTACCACAGTAAACGAAGTACTGAAAGTAGAGGATTTGATTCGAGCGGCATCGGTTGAATAGACTCCGAATGTATAGGTACCACGAGCAATTAAATCAAGCAGTACCGTATAGGACCCGTTACTATCTGCATTGGCAGTTTTAGCTATCTTTCCA
>JAZKIJ010000026.1:30652-40552 GCA_040384905.1 Patescibacteria group bacterium | reverse complement strand
AACTAAAAAGGTAACCGCACTTCGTGGAGCAGTGTACCCGGTTATCGTCACTTGTCCGTCACCACTCCGATATGGACCATCAGCACTTTCAAATCCACCACCTCCTTCACTCCCTCGATCGCCACCTGAACCGCCTCCACCTCCGCCACCGGTACCACCTGATCCAGAGGTACTACCTGGATTACCACCCGAACCATTTGAACCACTCGTGGTATCACCCGAACCAGAACCCGAACCAGTACCGCCGGTTCCAGTTCCTGAACCAGTTCCGGTGTTAGTAGTAGATCCGGTTGTACCAGGTACTCCGGTTGGAATAGCCAGCACTTGAAATTCAATCAAGTAGTCGTCCGGGTTAACGTTTAACTCATCATCAATACACCGGACATAAAATGTGTAGTCAGTATCGGGAGCCACCGGTATAATTCTTACATGGAACAACGTTCCGGTAGTCGTAAATGTGTTAGTCATCGCGCTGTACGCGACACCCGGAGTAGTTGCATATTTACAGGTTGCGAATTCATCCGTTTCAAGTGAAATTTCTACGGACTGGGTAGTACCTCCAATGAATCCTGTCGGCGCTCCGTTAAAACGAAATGGTGGCACCTCTTCAGTCGTGTCTGCCGGTCCTACTCCCACAGTGTTAACGAGCGCAATCATAAATCCAGCGCTTGCCACTTCCCCTCCGTCATACACTCGCACATCAACGGTATAGGTTCCTTCATCCGAAGCATTTTTAATTGGCTTAATATCTCCAGGACTGGTACTAGTACCGGTTCCTTGGTTAAAGGTGTAAATTAACGGTTCACCCAATGATGTGTGATTTCCAATTTTAAGTACCACCCGAGAGCCGGCAGTAATGCCTTCCGTTGTATTTAAAGTATACCGAATCATGCCTGGTGTCCCCGGGAATATTTCTGCATAGTCATCCGTAGCGCTTTGCACCGCGCCGACTGTCCGAGACACACCATCTACTAATAACTCAATGTTTTCAGTTGGGGTAAACGCTCCACTCAGAACCTCAAACCCTGCCGGAGGAATGACTTCAATATACGCGCCGGGGTTTACCGTGGTATTTAAAATAAACGACAACGTGTGGTTACTGGCTTGAGTCGGACCAGAGTTAGAAATCGTATCTTTGTATTCATTAATATATCGAGCCGACATAAAATGTGGCGCAAGCAATAATACACTTCCAATCACCGCTAAAAACAGTGTTACTTTATAAACCCACGCATAGGGAGAAGCGCTCATTAGCTCTATTGTACCGTGGAGAAAGCGCTAATATATGAGCTTGTATACATATATATGTATAGTGCTCGTACGCAAAAACACGACTTAATCAATAATAAACCCGCCCGCTTGGTGATTCCAAAGCTTGGCATAGATTCCGCCCGCATCTTTTAGTGTCTCATGGGTACCATCTTCTATAATCTTTCCTTCCTGAAGCACAATAATCCGGTCCATTTCTCGCAAAGTAGATAAACGGTGGGCTACTGCAATAACTGTCTTCCCACTCATCAGGACATGCAGTGCTTTTTGAATTTCAACCTCACTTTCACTATCAAGTGCTGAAGTGGCTTCATCCAATATGAGTATCGGAGCATCTTTAAGCATTGCGCGCGCTATCGCTACACGTTGTTTTTGTCCGCCAGATAATTTAACACCCCGTTCACCCACCAGTGTCTCGTACCCTTCGGGTAAACTCACAATAAAATCATGGGCCTGGGCTTTTTTTGCCACGGCCACTACCTCATCATGCGTGGCGTCGGGTTTACCATATACAATATTTTCCCGAATACTTCTATGGAAGAGGGCTGGTTCTTGTGGCACCACCGCGATAGTTGACCGTAACGAGTCTTGAGTAACCGTAGCAATATTTTGTTCATCAATGAGGATTGCTCCACCCGTCACTTCGTGTTGGCGTAACAGAAGCGAGACAAACGTACTTTTACCCGCCCCTGAAGCACCCACGAGTCCCACTCGTTGTCCGGCTGGAATAGTGAGATTAAACTTTGAAAACACTGCCGCTGGATTACTATCAAAATTAAAATCAACCTCTTTCCATACAATTGAGCCCCCTTTTCCAACTTGTAGTTGGGCAGCATTATTGACATCAACTATCTCATGATCAATTAAAATCTCTTTTAGGCCCTCTTCAATATTTCCATATTCACGAATAAAGCGATTAAGGGCTTGCCCGGTAGTAATAAACATATAGCCAACCCGACCAAGCAATCCCAGCACCAAAACAAGTGTACCTGTCGTTACTTCACCTTCACCGAGCAATATGTACAGAAGTACCAGCACCAAGGCCGTCATAAAAATTGAGGCGAAGGTATTGGCAACCATAATCCATTCACCAAAAAATGACTGTTTTACATCCTTTTGCGCGCGTTCGGTAAATATATGTGCCAATCGTTGCAGCTCAAAATTGCGTTGCGCATATTGTCTAACGGCAGAGACATTGGAAATCACATCAACCCCTTCACCTCTCGTTTTTGAAGCAGCAGCAGCGTACGCAACCACAAACGGTCGTCGCTTTTTTACTGCATAAATATTAAAAGCTAAAACCACCATAAACACTACGAGAAGCACAAACCCTATTCTCATATCGATAGAGAAAAATATTCCTAACGTAACAATCAACCCAATTAACTCAGAAAAGAACGTCCAGAGAATTTGAAACATTAATCCAGCACTACTATCCATGGCGTTGGACACTTTATTGGAGAGTGAGCCGGCAAAACGATTACTAAAATACGTATGACTATGTCGTGTTAAATAGTCATACAATTCGTTATAGCCTTCTTTATGAAATTTAATAACCCAATAAATGGCTGTAAAACCACTAATTCTATACAAAACACTATTTAAAGCCGTGACGCCTAAAAACAAAGACCCCCAGAATAAAAGAATTTCTTTTTGACTTTGTAAGTCAGTAGCCAGGGTAAAATTATCAACTAGTTCTGCCGAAACATAAAAGATAAGGATGTTAAAAATTTCTGCCCCTAACACGAGCAAAAAAGAAACAATGCCCAAAAACTTATACTTACTCCCCATATACAACAAAAACCGCAAGGGTGAGTGCGGAATTTTAGTAGATTCTTGACTGGCAATAAACAGGTCGTTTTTATTCATAGAGTAGAGCTGTCGTACGGTACCATACATACGGAACTACGACCATCTTTGTCCTTGGATAATTTATAAACAGTACTCTACAACAGCGCCACCACAATTAAAAAGTAAATTGCCAAACTCAGTATATTGCGAATAATAGTGGCCATCGGACTACTCGCTACCGCCGGATCATAGCCTAACCGCTCAAATAAATACGGAATCAAAAGCGCCACTAACACCGATGACATAGTAGTGAAAAAGATTGCCAACCCCAGCACACAAGCAAGCAGAACGTTTTGTAACCAGACAGCCGCGATGGTGAGCATGCCCACCCCTAATATTCCTGCCAAACACATATTTACCCAAAATTCACGCGTAAAGTAGCGGGCAAATTTAAAATTATGCTCAAGCGCGAGTGCGCGAATAAAAATAATTTCCGTTTGCGAACCCACCGCGTCAGCCATATAAATCACCGTCGGAATAAACGCCGCCACGAGTAACTGCTCAGCGAGCGTAGTCTCAAACGAACGAACAATCATTGCACCAATCAACCCCCCACCCAAACCAGCTACCAGCCACGGCAACCGTTTGCGTACATGGAGCCAAACTGACCCATACAAAATTGATTCAGCCGGATTTTCAAACGTTTGCGAGCCAGCGTGACGCAATGCGTCGTCAACTCGTTTGGTATGGAGTAACGAAATTATTTCGTTTGAACTAACCACACCCAAAAAATGCCCCATCCCATCTACTACCGGCACTGCTTTAATACGATGACGAAAGGCTGAGCGGACCATTTTTTCGGTGTTGGTTTCTGGCGTAACGGTAATGAGTTTTTGGTGAATCAAGGTACTAACAATCACCTCCTTGGCTTGTGAAAATATTTCTTTTATTGATACCACTCCTACTAACTGATGGCTGAGGTTCACTACATATATATAGTTAATCTAGGTGAACGACACCCCTTGATTCTCCAGCAATCGTTCCACACTCCCAATAGTAGCCGTTGATTGCACTACCGGCACAGCCGACACCATATAGTATCCCGCCATATGCCGCGTATATTGAGAATGTTTTTTAGGGGTGTGCGTTTTCATGATGTAGTAATAGTACCCCGTTTAAAATTGGTTACGCTTGCACATTCTTATTTCCGTCGTTCTCCATATCAAGAATAGTGTATGAACCCTGTTGTCGTGCCCGCAAGTAATCAAGCGCGTAATTTAACACAAGGAGCAACACCACAATAAATAACGTTAACCCCATCATAAAGGTAGTTTTATCCTGCATCCCTGACTGACCACTTAACCCAATCGCTATCTCACGTTCCGTTAGTTCGCGGTCGCGCGCATCAAGGGCTAATTCTTTGGCTGTCAGTCCAGCCGTAATCGTATTAAGTTCAGTCGGCGTCACCCCCACGCTCACGCCCACCACATTCGCTAAGTACGATTGAGTAGAAAGCGTCATTAGCGCCGTAGTGTTACTCAGAAGCCCACTTTGAAACACCAAAGCCACAGCCAGCACCACCGAACTAATCCGTAAAATTTTATGATACAAAGTAAACTCCAACATAGGTACATCTATTATACATCCTCACACATCCTCTTTTTCAATTTAATTCACTACAAGGACTTTCCGAATCACATACTGTCGTACTTAAACATTCAGAAATGAGTAAAATTCTAGTTCATTCAAGTGATTGAATCTAGGTTTTCAGAAATAAGTGAAGTGCTAGGCGCGTAAATAAATTTTTTGTGAGCCGTACTCCTTGTACGGTGAACAAAAATTTATGCAACGCAACAACGCAATTCGCCATTTCTGGAAACCTAGGCGAAGAGGGCTAGGAGGATGAGTAAGAATAGTGCCGTCACCGCCAACAACACAATCACAATGAGTAACAGTGGTGCCGTACCATTATTAGACCGGCGTCGTACAATTTTCCGCGTTCCGGCTGTTGCACCGTAATACGCAAGTTTTCGATTAACGTAGACACGGATACTGATGTAGGCAATTAACAGTAATACTGCCAACACACCAGCGGCTGGCAAAATAATATTCATCGGCAAAATCCAAAACGTAGCCGTACTAAATACTGTTTGTTTAAAGCCCTCTTCACCAAAACTTGGACTCACCATTGCTTCGTACCGTCCAAAGCCAGTTGTGTCACTTTCCCAGTTAAAAATAAATTCTCGCGTATCACCAGGGAACACTCCCGCCAAATCTTCGTTAAAGATAATATTAGCTACTTCCTTTCCAAACATGTTGGTAATGGTCAGTGGGCCACGAGGTCGCAAGAGGGTATTACCGGTATTCTCAAATTTAAGGTTAAATTCTACCGCTGATTTTCCGTAGATATAGTTGTCGGTAGAAAACTGTCTGATTTGTGCTTGCTCAACACATTCCCCCGCTACCCGGATACTTATGATGTTTGCTACCTGGTAACCAATGGCTGCTCCACTCTCTTTAATATCCGGTGGTTCCGCTGACACAAAGATACCGCCAAAGTGATCACACGGCGACGCATTTTGTGGCACCGTCAGCAAAAAGTTCATCGGCTTCTCTTCCCCGGCTTTCACTTCGATTCTATCTGACTCTAATTGAATCCAGTCACTCAACGCAAACCCACCAGTGTCATTTGCTTCATCAGAGAATATCGGTACTCCACCATCACGTACACCAGAAATATTCTGTTTATACAAATAGTAGTTTTGATCTTGAGTACTGACGTTTGAAACTAATACGGTAAATTGTCGCACTTCACCCGGCTCCATCTTTTCTGCAATGTTGGCTGGCTTGAGACCAATCCCCGCATCATTTTGGGCAAAGGTTAAGGATGGAATCAAGAACAGAGCAAAGGCCAGGCTAGTCAAAAAAGTGCGAATCATGCAAACAGAATTAAATAATAATTAAATCATAATACCATCCCCTCACTCCCACCCCAGCAATTTTATAAACACAAACAAAAAACCTCCCCAATAAGGGAGGCTTTTTGTTTTCGTTATTCCTCGAATTTTAGTTTCACAAATTTATTTAGTAGCAAGGCGCCGAAGCTTCTGGATGCGAGCCGTACCTATGTACGGTGAGTATTCAGAATGCTGAGAGCAACGAAGCTAATGAGTGAATTTTGGAACTAAAATGTTGGTGTAGCGATGTAAGTTAGTACTGTAGTATAGTCATCTCCCGCTTCCTGGAGTGGACTGATTTGAATTTGGTATCCAACTGTAGATGAACCAATGTTATCAGTTGTTCCGTCAGACGGACCACTATGGGTAAAGATTTGACGAGGTGTTGTACTAGCAGCTACGAAGAGTGCTGATCCAAACTCATCTGCGTTTAAGTCGTCAGTTGAGGTTAGACCCCAGTGACCCCACGTGTTTTCATCGGCAATGAGGTTAGTTGGTGCAGCTCCCCATGCTTGTGGAGTGTTTGTATATGCACCGTCTCTAAATCCATCGATGTCGGCACCTGTAGATGATTGTAAGTTTCCATCTTGCTCAACGGTTACTACGAAGCCGTTTCGAGCGTTGGTAGTGACGTTAAGTCGTTGGGCCAATGTTTTGATTTGTCCAGCTGTAAGTACTCCGAAAGGAATAGATGTAGCGGTAGTAGAACCTGTAGTTGAAGTTCCATTAACGGCGGTTGATGTAGCGAGTCCAGCAACTGTAAACGTAAAGCTAGTGTTTACAACTGCAGTAACGTCTACGTTATCGAGAATTGCGACTCTTGTGCGACCGGAGTCAGCAGCCCCCGCAGTCACGATAAACTCATATGAGTTAACGGTACTAGGATTGGTGACTCTGTTAGTTCCTCCAGTTGCATTTGTTCCAACCAGAATCCGTACAACCTGATTAGCGGTAACTACTCCAGATCCTGAAGTTAGGGTCAGATTCTGACCAGTTACTGTAGCTCCCCAGGTTGCTCCAGCAGCTGCTGCTGCTAGTGTTTGTTGAGCACCGTTGATTGTAAAATCAACATCGGTAAACGATACTCCTGAAGTTGCCAAGTTGAATCCTGCTGGGAAGGTAACCACGATGGTACCGCCAGCAATCACTCCTGGTGAACTGGTTGGAATGGTGAATTGAATGGTGTGGTTAGACAACGCACTCACATCTGAGTCTGATAAAGTGTTGCTGATTACTGCGAGGTTAGCAGCTTGTGCATTATTGAATACACCAACTGACCAAACCACTACAGCTGTTGCAACGAGCATCGCGACCACTCGGTGCAAAGATTCAACAGTAATAGTTGAATGTTTGAACATATTTATTTTTTATTTTATTAAATAACTTTGTGTAGTCGCAACCTAAGTTGCAATGAACACTTCTCGGTCGAATGTTTGTGGAGCGGTTTGCTAGTACTTAGTGAAAAAAATTCAGCCTGTACCAACGCACCTAATTCAACCGATCTGAGTACAGTATATAAATGTTCTTGAGACGTGTCGCTGTCCGCTCTGTGTATAACCTTTTTGTCGCATGCATAGTACCTATACCCCGTCGTTATTTATATAGCTTTTCCTAAGACAAATGAATTTTCTGCACTTCAAGACATCAAGTACATGTGTCGCTAACGTGATTTTTTACGTTCGTACAATGGGCAAATCACTCCAGCGCGTCGTATAGGCCGGTGACTTTTGTTCTGACTTTGATTGCCAGCGCCTCTCTTTGGTTTGAGTACCGATAGTCACCACATCCTGACCATAGCGCGCGTTAAAGCTATCAAGCACTGCATTAAGCGGGCTCGCAATGGGCTCGCTAGTTTCGGCAAACAGTGACGGCTGAACGAGTGTTTTTGGACTAAATCCGCCCACATACACCCCGGCCTTTTTATAGGGCACGCCAGCTTCATAGAGCTGATCAACTAAGGCAAACGCTTGTTTTAGTAGCGCTACCACATCATCGGTGGGACTGAGGTTTTCCGCTGTTAAACTTCCACCGCGAAGCAAATAATCCCCATGACGACTCGTTCCCAGCATCACGCCAATGTATTTAGTTTTAAAGCCCATTTGTCGTAAATCAGCGACGACTTGCCGGGTATGGTACGCCACCGCATCTTTTATGACCGCTAACTCAGTAACATTTTTTTCAAACGAACGGGAACTAACCATACTCTTTTGCGGCGTTACGCCTTCACAAAGCGCATAGACACTTGTTCCTGACAGTTCGGCTTGTAACCGCAAACCCACAATCCCAAATCGTTTGCCCACTAGAGGCTTTGGGCAGTTAATCAAATCCTGAACAAAATATAAACCAGCCTCCTTGTACCGCAGGTCAAGCTTCCTCCCTACTCCCCAAATAGTCGGCAACGGAATTGTCGGTGCTAGTTCCCGCCAGTCACTTTTTTCAAGGACACACACGCCACCTGATTTTTTGGCGAGCCTATTAGCGTACTTGGCTTGGGTCTTTGTGCCCGCTACACCAAGCGAAACCGGGATGCCGGTTTGCCGTTCAACTTCGAATTTTATCTGTCGTAACCGCTCTTCTAATTCTGGCTTTGTAACGGCCTCAACTATAAAGAATGCCTCGTCAATTGAATACACCTCCATCGTCGGCAACAACGTTTTTACCACCGCAAACACTCGACTCGAGATATCACGATACAAAGCAAAGTGAGAAGAAAACGTTATAATCCCTTTGTCCTTTACCATGTCCTTTATCTGAAATATGGGCACCCCCATCGGGACCCCCATGTCTTTTACTTCTTGGGACCGCGCCACCACACACCCATCGTTAGACGAAAGTACCACGACCGGCTTCCCGACCAAATCCGGCCGGAACAACCGCTCACACGAAACAAAAAAGTTATTACAATCGATGACGCCAATATACTGCATAGGTATGCCTACAGTATACCAAACCTCCATGACCCACTTTTATGTAACGTTAGATACTTTACAAAATGCAATATTAGTGTATAATATTAAACAGTCACTAAGCACAAAAACAGTCAAAAGGAACTGCGATGACCCTTCTGCATATTGTGGGTATCAAACCCCACGACACCACTACCAAAGATGAAGTGGCCCAAGCTGTCACCATGCTTGAGCAACTGGGAGATGCCTGTGGCGGAGAGGAGCACGGCATTCTAGGCTTCGAGGTTCTCCAAAATCTGGACACCCGAAAAGGCTACGCTCTCGTTGAGCTGGCTTTCTTCCGGGATGACGACGCCCTGCAAGCCTTCCGCGTTCATCCGGCCCATGTGAAGTTTGTGAACTTCCTTGCTACCATCGCTGATTGGGTGGTGCTCGACTGCCATCCCCAAACGAAACCGTTCAAGCCAGCCTAACCGCACCACCGACACCAAGCCCTGATGACCAAAGACAACCTCGTCTTTAGTACTCAGGGCTTTTTTATTTCTGACACGCACTGTCTCTATTCGCGGAGCCTATTTTTTAAGTACGAGGTTTAACCTTGTACTGTATATAAAAACTCCCGGGAGTACTCCTGGGAGTTTTTGTAATATTTGTGTGAAGTAATTAGAATAACTTCCAAATGTTCGGATCTTCTTCTCCATCAATCTTAAAGAAGGTCACGCCGCGAACATCATACTTTTTAGCCAAATTGAGCTTGTCTTGAGCTGACACGGCATCATTGTAATTAATGAACCGAACTGACACAGGGGTCTTGGCCATGGTGGCAAAGAGTTGTGCTCGAGCGATGTTTTCGTATCCCTTGGCTGTTCCAGCCGGAACCGGGAGGGAATTGAGAACTTTGTAGATAGAATCTTCCGGGAAGTAACTCATAACCGCTTCTCCACCAACACTGTAACCAATCGGGGTTTTATAGATAC
>JAZKIJ010000026.1:26246-30642 GCA_040384905.1 Patescibacteria group bacterium | reverse complement strand
TGATAGCTCTTGGATTCGTGGATGATTCAAACTTGCCACGCGGGTATAGTCCTGAATTCCGGTCGGCGTCACGGTAATATCCCAGGCCCGTCCGTAGGTAGCTACCCCAACCAGTACTTTCTCTTTAGGAAAATCATTAAGGGCGAGTTTAATTACCTTTTCCACCCATTCTTTATCAGCCAACGGTGCGTACGGGAGCCCAGTGCCCGCTCGTTTATTATTAAGGGTTAAATCTGCTCGTTGTTGGTCATAGGTCATAAGTTCAATCCGGTCACAGTACTGTCCAATCGCTTTATAATCGTTGGCGTAGGTGAGGGGATTAGGCACTACCGCGTAGAGGTCTACAGCGGGTGTACGCGCTTCTATCGCACAAGTGAGTAACTTTCTCCCCAGTTCAGCTTTTAACTCCTTTAGAAAGGCTGAGAAGTGATTAATATTGGCAGCGTTCTTTCCTTCGTAGTCAATATTAATGCCATCATACTTCCCTTTCTTTACAATCCGCACAATATCATCAATATGATCCTCTCGTCTGTTTTCATCACTAATGATGGCTCCAATCTGATTACCATCAAACCAGGCAATGGTAGGGATAACCTCTACCCGATTCTTCTTGGCGAGCTTTATAAAGTCACGCCACTCTTTATCACCCATGCCGGCCTTATCAACAATAGTACCGTCAGCCAAGACTTCAAACGAAAAAGGATAGATGGTGTCTAATTTTTTTATATTTTTGGTGGCACTTTTTATACCAGCACTATCAGTCCACCACGGGAGCCAGCCGGAAACTTCACCCTCATACGACGGCGCTTTACTTTTACTGGTAGCAGCAAAAGCAGGCATGGCGCCTAATACCAGACTGGTAGCAATGAGGGTGATAATAATGTTTTTGGTAATACTTGAAAGAGCGTTTGATGTGGTTGATATCATAATTTTTAAGACGACTTACCTGGTTGATTCTTACTAATAAATATTTGCTTTTTACAGTTAGTCTGGTATAATGTTCGTAATATTGTTCCTTGTTCTGTAGAAAGGAGGAAACGGTGATGTTTGATAGCTCCCCCAGTAAAGATGCTTCAACTACCCTCGACGAAGAACCAGTTGTTCTCGACAAAGATCCTACTTGGATTATCTCAACCTATCTGCATTTGTGCAAGAAAAGCGAAGACGCGGAACGCCCGTCGCTCGAAGAAGCCCGGACCGGACTCATCAAAGAGATTCAGTCTCGGTGTCGTCGACTGCACCATTTGTACGTTTCAACCAAACAACCTCTCAAATCCCATCAGGAACGTGTGCACCTGGTGATTGCCGCCCTGGACACCCCTCCATATAACGGCGGCTACCGCATTTGACCTAAAAATACAATGAGCGCTTCCGTCACCGGGAGCGCTTAAATTTTTACCTTGATGTAACCTTGAAAATATAAAGGTAACTTTTTAATACATTACCCCGTTATACAATCGGACCCAGTACCTTTTGGAGGAAAGAAAATGTCTCGCGACCCAGTCGACCGCGTTCTCGAACACAATATGAACGCAACCCCCAAACCCCACGACCCCATTTTCAACCCCTACCCCCAACCATTACCCCTCATCACCACCTACCAACCCCACCAAGAAGTCGACGACTTCAAACCAGCAACCGGCGACGGCCGCTAACCCACCCCCCACTCAGGCGCCCCCTTCCAGGCGCCTTTTTTTATATTAAAAATCCCCAAACCAACATCCACCCTATTAAGAATAGAAAATCATAAAACTTTCAGAAATGGATGCAGTGCTAGGAGTCGCAAGGGCTTTTCTTGTAGACGTACCCCTGTACGGCGGAAAGAAAAGCTCCGCAGTAGCGACAACGCAATGCGCAATTTCTGGAAGTTTTATCAGAAGTGGCGTACGCTGCCTGTTACTACCCCCCAAACAAAACACTCCTCATCGCTTCCCACTAATATCGGCTCATATGATTCGTTTTCTGAAACCAACACCATATTCCCATCTAGCCTCGCTAATCGCTTCACAACGAGCCCTCCACCTACGGCGGCCACGACAATCTTTCCAGCAACCGCTTCAACACTGCGATCAACTACTAAAATATCCCCGGAAAATATCCCGGCCCCTTCCATTGAATCCCCTTCTACCCGTACAAAAAAAGTAGCAACCGGATGTTTTACCAAATAATCATGTACGTTAAGTGACTTCTCCACCATATCGTCTCCGGGAGCAGGGAATCCTGCGGCGGGTGACGAGCTGTACAACGGAGTTTTGGCAGGTTGAACAACCGCGGCCGCGGAACTAAAAATTCCCACAATACTAGTTTCTCGAACTTTCATACGAACGTTATATCACAACTGCACCACTACTGATAATGGTATGGATATAAAAGAGACCAGCCATTATCAATAACAATGCTAAGCCATACACCGTCTGCACTGGCCGATGATGTCGCCATTCCAATACCACCGAGGTAAACAGAGCAAGCGCGGTAATACTACCAAGCACCAAGTATATTAACTGCAAAAGTGAACTCGGTTCGGTTGCGAGCGCTACAACCGTCGGAGCCTGATTCAATACGGTGTCAGTGGTCGTGTACGGTGCGGGGGTTAAAGTCGTTGAAGAGGCAGCGAGTCCCGAGTACAAACTCATCACTTCCCGACTATCCATCACGACAGGTGTGTACTCAGGGGTAGGCACAGGCTCTACCACAGGTGATTCCATTGGTACTACCTCAGGAACAACTGGAGCCACTTCCGGCTCTGTCTCGGTCATACCAACCACCTCTTCTTCCTCGTGGGCGGTATCGGTACTGGCATGGGCTAGCGTTTTTGGAGTAGCTGTTTCTTCCTCGGGCACATCCATCATTTCTCCCGCTACTTGTGGGGACCCTTGATCAGACACTGCTATCAACGGAGCAACCTCAGGTTCTGCTACCCCCACTACCGGTACTGGTTGAGGAACTGTAGCAACTACCGTGGCCGGTAAGGCCCTCGTTCCGAACATCTGCACCACAAATACCGTCTCGTACCCGTCATACATGCCCTTAGCGGTTCCCACGCCAATTTCTCGATAGTTTGTCCCCACAATATTTGCTCGGTGGGTCGGGGAATTCATCCAGGCATCAACCACTTCAGTTGAATCAGTAAAATACACGGCGAGATTCTCACCCGCATGAGAAAACGTATACCCAGCTTCCTTAAACCAGTGCCAGGGCGTCACGCCTGTCGGACTATCATGAGAAAAGTAACTATTGCGCGCCATGTCTTCGGCCTTTAACTGCGCCGCCTGATCAAGCACCACATTACGCGTTAGCTGAGGCAAATTTAAATCAGCCCGTTCTGTATTGGTTAAATCAATAACAACCGCCGGCAATACAGCACCTACCAACCAATCTGATGATTGCCACAACAGCGCTTGGAAATTAGCCACCAAGAAAGACAGCATAATTAACAGCAACATCATAATCATCGCTCCGCGTTGTAACAGATGAGGTCGATAATCATTTCCTTCGTGCGGAATCATATGATTAATGACCGAGTGCAAAATATCGTGAAGCCTATCCATAATTAGCATAAGTATACCAAACCCCTCGTCACCCCACGATACGTTATTCTCTTTATGTACTGAGCAGGATGCTACTGAGATACACTATTGCTAATATGAATAATGATGGTATAATGAAATGATTAAGTTCCTCACCAGCACATTACGGAGTACGTAACGATGTCAGCAGATCAAGCTTCACAGCCTTCACCCGATGACTTCCCACCTCAGCAGCCTGCTTGTGAAAAAGCCTGGGCGTGGGCACAAGTCGAGTTTGAAGGCTTTCAGCCCGAAAGATCCATCGAGGATTACAGCCCACAAAGAGACAACCCGTCTCCCAGCCCCTAAGCAACCAAAGCCCGATGCGCATCAGCGTATCGGGTTTGTTTATATATGGCTTAAAATATGATAAAATGACACTACATATATAATGCCACTTATATCCCACCCCAAAATTACGATACTTCTGGCGCTTTCCATCCTCACGCTTTTCCTTCTCTATCAATTAGAGGTTTTTAATGATACCGAAGAACTAGTCACACAATTAACCGAGAACCTAGTGGCTATCAGCTCAAGTACCGATGACACCGCTCAAGAGGAACTAGAAAGTACCTACATCCCCACCAGCACTTCAACATTAAAAAACTCTGGCAGTACAACAGCAAACAAAAATTTTCCCGGCACTCTCGCGTTGCATACTGCACCCCTGTTAAAAACAATGAGATTGACTTTTAATGAGGACTTTAATGAACTGAGTCGCTACGTTGATCAAAACGGAAATGTTACCTGCGAACCGGGCGGCCGAGGGATCTGGCAATCGGTGTATCACTTTTGTTCTCGCACCATTGCTCCTAACTATGACAGTCAAT
>JAZKIJ010000026.1:17576-26236 GCA_040384905.1 Patescibacteria group bacterium | reverse complement strand
AATCAAAGTGGATTTGGCACCACTACCGCTCGCAATTCTACGTGGGTTAAAGATGGCATTCTAACTATTGAAGTAAAACCTTCAGACGAGGTTATTAAAAAAGCTGCCGGTGCCTGGGCCAAATACACTTCCGGTTTACTCACTACGCAATTTTCTTTTTCTCAGCAATACGGTTATTTCGAAATGAGAGCACAAGTTCCAACCGGTGACGGTATTTGGCCGGCTTTTTGGCTACTTCCGATTGATAAAAGTTGGCCACCCGAAATTGATGTTATGGAATCCTTTGGAGGATTAAACCGTAAAGGTGAAGGGGGTAACTACCAAATTCACTATGCTTCCCATACTAAAGACATTAAGGGACTCTGTGGTACGTGGTTTAATACCGGAGTAGACATCACCGCTGGCTTCCATACCTATGGCGTTAATTGGCAACCCGACGGTATAACGTATTATTTTGATGGTACACCGTACGCTTTTTGTCCGCCTAACCCGGATGCTAATCAGCCATTTTATATGCTTCTTAACGTTGCCGTTGGAAGTGAGCCGAGTTGGTCTG
This sequence comes from Patescibacteria group bacterium, assembly GCA_040384905.1. GTDB lineage: Bacteria > Patescibacteriota > Minisyncoccia > Phycocordibacterales > UBA918 > OLB19. Next base: position 25,680 of record JAZKIJ010000026.1, on the reverse strand, counting down.
GTATGCCAACAAGCGCTAATACCTGGCCAGTCTACATGAATGTAGACTATGTCCGTGCCTATCAAAACAAATAATAACTTACCGAACGTTCGAACCTCGTAACACTACAATATGCTCTTTGAGGTAAAGGTACAGCGCGGGGATTGCTTGAGAGAAAAAGAAGAAATACATAAAGATAGTATTTAATAACGCCCAGAACACTATCGGGAGTGCCTCGCGATCAATATACATTCCCCACAATATTCCCAACAAGGTAAGTGTTCCCAAAATAAAATGTGGGATAAATAACGCCGGTAAATACGAAATGACCTGTGAACTCCCTTTAGGGGTCACCTTGTACGTAAGATTTATTTTGAATACCACACTAATAAATGCCAAGAAATAAATGGGCCAGGCCGCTACGGCTAATACTTTTCCACGGAGCAATAATCCTGTTTCTGAATCGGGCAACACATTAAAACGTTGCATCCATAACTGGAATAGTACCTGATACAACACTAAGGCCCCATACATAAGAAGTAATGGTGCTCCGCCGGTCATATTGGCTGAATTAATTCCAAACAGGAAATACATCATGATTAATAAAATTCCGACCGCTTGGGCGATACCCGAGAAATAAAATTGTTGCAGAAGTAAATAATTAATCACTTTTTTTGCATTCATTTGCCTAAATAGCTCGGGGGCGTGACGAAACAAAATATCCATACAACCAAACGCCCACCGCATTTGCTGCACCAAATATGCGTCCCACGTTGAAGGACCTTCTCCCAAGAGGAGCGCTTCAGACACATACACACTTTTCCATTTCCCTTCGTGCGCATATAGCTTCATGCCGGTAAGCATATCTTCAGCAATATGGGCTGTGTAACCGCCAATATCCTCATACGCTTTCATCCGCATAATATGGTTAGCGCCAATTAAGAGCGTCATATCATGACCATAAAATCCTTTTTGAATGGGGCCATAAAATCCATAGGTCTGCTCGGCTGCTCCTTTAGCAATCCAAGATTCATCTTCATTACCATACACTTGTGGAGTTCCCACAAAGGCCACACTAGGATCATTGAAGTATCCCAACGTTTTGAGTAAAAAGTCGCGGCGGGGAATAAAATCTACATCGTGCTGAGCAAGAATGTCATATTTATGCCCGTGTTTGTACAGCCATGAATTGTAGTTTCCTCCTTTAGTTTTTCGTTTAAATTTTCCGGTAAGACCATTAAACTGTTCAATACCATGACGAGAGTAGTGAAATACTCCGTATTTTTCACAAATTCGTTTTGCTTCTGGATCATTACCTTCATCAAGCAACCACGTATCATGCGGGTATACGACTTCAGTCATCGCTTTAAGTGTTTTTTCTAGAATGTCATACGGCTCTGAGCCCGGCACATACGCCGTTGCATAGGCAACTTTTAATTTCTTTGGTGGCAGGGGTGCGTTAACCGGCGTTTGAATATAGGCGGTGATATACCAAGAAAATAACTCCATCAAAATATGGTGCCAAACGATATAGGATAATATCAAAAACAAAAACACATCAAGTACGTGGAAAATTCCACTAAAATTTTGTGGAATATGATCAGGATCAAACCAGACATACGCAAACCCGAGCGTCATGAGAACCCCCATCACACTTAAAAAACAAAAGACTGTTTTTTGTAAAGTTGAAATTCCTTGAAGTTCTAAAAAACGACCAGAATGACGATGATATTCATGTTTTGAAGTAGTATCGAAAAACATATTAGAATGTATCGTTAATTAGTAAGCGTATGTTTGATTGGCCAGCAATGTTCCAAATATTGTTTTCAATAAGAATGGGTGTTATAGAAAAGTTAAGAGTTTTTTGCGTGATTGTTTTAGGATAGGAGTGAATGATTTCTCTAAAATTATGCATTGTATTTTTACCCTCTAGTGACACATTACCCATAGCCAAGCCCCCCATAATAAAGAAGCCTAAGAAACTACAATACACCCCTACAGTTTTAAAACGCCAACTTAAAAAACTGAGACTTCCTAACGGTGTACTGGGAACGTTTTGCTTTTTAGTATGATCTAAAAAGTGATAGAGATACACCAAGATAACTCCGGTATTTATTAAGGTATAAAATACCCAAAACAGTAACGTATAAGAAGAAACATTAAATAAATTTATTGCTCCGATACTCAGCGAATAGGCAAATACTCCTAAATATAGCAGAAAATAAATAGCGACAAAATATAATTGCTGTAAATACTCTTTTGATACATCTACTCGCTTGGTATTAGTCGGTTGCCACCCAACAGAATGTTTTAAAAACGCTACAAAGACAGCGTGGGAATACGTATACAAATAGGCATTGCGAGCCAAAAAACCACCAAACTTCATATTAGTAATGCGGATTGAAGGGATGGCTATAAATGAAAAAACAATACAGACCAAAAACGGTAGTGCATTATAAAAATTGAGTACATCCGAGTATAAAAATAATACAAAAAATACTTGGAAGGACATGATGAGCGTCACTGGGTGACTCAGGTAGTACATAAAACCTGAAATGAAACATAACTTTTGAACTATCGACAAACGCGACGTCCAAAACTTTTTGTTTAACATTAGACTCAAGCTACCACTACACCACCGATGCTGTTGGTGAAAATACGCATGGAGGTTATCGGGGCATAAACCTACCGCTAATATAAGTGGCACAAATACTACTCGATACCCTTTATTAGTTAATTCAAAACCAGTATACGCATCTTCACTATGTTCAATCTGGGCAGTTCCACCGATTTCGTTAAGCGCACTGCGTCGATATAACGCGTTAGAACCACAACAAATAGGGGCCCCGAGATTACTGCGAGCCACTTGGATAAAGCGATAAAAATCCTCCTGCACATGACCAGCGCCATACTGCACCATCGAAGATTTATGTACTGATTCATCAATTTGAAAATATTGCGGTGTTTGCACAATCGCCACCGTTGGGTCAGCCATTATCGGCAACAACTCTCGTATAAAATCCGCATGTGGTGCAAAGTCCGCATCAAAAATTGCAATAAAATCACCCTTTGATCGTTCAAAGCCATATTTAAGATTACCGGCTTTTTTCATTTCACCACGATTTGGTCTACTTAAATAAGTAAAATTATAGGTAGCCGCTAGTGCTTCATGCGCCTTCTCTCCGCGATCATCTAGCACATACACCGAAAAATTTGGATAATCTAACTTACTAACCGCAGCAAACGTATTATGAATCACGCTAGTATCCTCACCACAGATGGGTAAAAATATATCCACTAACGGATACTCTTTTTTACTTTTAGATAAATTACGTACGTTGTAATACACCTTATTCCAATTGTGGGCATTGCTATCAAACTGCTTATAAAAAAGCATTAAGGTGTAACTCAGTACGTGGTAAAAAAACAGAAAAAAAACAGCTGGGGAAATTATCCAAAAAAATACAGGATTAAACGTATAGAAAACATAATAGCCATACATTAATACCATCCAGCTCACAATTCCTGCACTATAAATACCCCGGATTAACCAGGTTGGAGTGCTATCTATATATAAATATTTATTAAGTTTAGAGGGGTCCACAAAAAAATCAGTCTCTACCTATATATGACTGATATATGGACTGAACATTACTTAAAATAACACTTAATTTAGTGTTTGTCAATATTATTTGCTAACAAATATAGACAATAGGTCTCTAGACAATATTATTTATTCGCTTGGTAATTCAAAAAATGACTTTGAAATATCTTCAGAAGTTGCTTCTATTTCCGGTTCTGCCTTAATTTCTGCTTCTGTTGAGATAGTTTCTGGCTCAGTTATGACAGGTTGCAAGAGCTTTTCCTCGCCTATGTTTGGGAGTGGGTCCACAAGTGGAAGAGTCCCCCGGTCAGATTCTTCGATATTTTCATCTACCGGTACGAGAGAATCGGTTTCAGTAGTCAACGGCAATAGTACTGCGGGTAAAGCAACTTCTGGTTTTGGGGTTGAAAATTGTAAGACAATTTTCTCCATATCATCGTAGCCGGCAGTATCAACAGCACCATCTCGTGTAGCCGTGTATACCAAGTTCACCGTACAGGTCTCGCCACCAACTAGAGACACCTCGGGATTAAGCGTCACCGTTAATCCCCAAGCATCATTAAAAACTAAGGACGTTGCCTGTAAATCAACAAGTGCGCCTGAGTACAAAAAAGGAATGGTGGCATCAACGAGTAACGCCGTACATAAGACTGAATCCAGTGATACTACTTCAATATCGATATCATACGTAACAGCCTCCTTCCCCGCTTCAATAGTTATAACTGGTTCGATTAATGCCTCCGTGTCTTCCTCCATCAAAAAGTTATAATTTTCTGGTGACAGGGAGAAATCAAGCGCCGAAGCTTGTAATAGATTTTCTATTGCTGTTTCAATATCATTAAAATAAGAAACCGTACTCCCGGTAAAACTCATAGCGGTAAATAAGAAACTACTGACTACAATACAAAATGGAGCTATGAATGATGAGACGACGTAATTTCCAGTAGGTGCAAAATTAGTGGCTTGGGGTACTGGTCTAATTTTTACAGCGGATTGAGCAACAGGACGTGCAATATCCATCATGCGCACACGCGCTACCGGCACTAACTGCACAAATACTTCAGGTTCTCTTATTTCAGCTTTTACCAGTACTTCATTTTTTTCTCTCTTACTTTCCTTTATTTGCTTCCATATTTTTTCAATTTCACCGCATATTATCATCAAGGCAGGCAATACAATAAGAAACAAGAAGCCTAAGGGTTGCCGAGCAAAATCTAACACAAATCCAGCGTAGGGCGCTGCAATCACTACTTTTCCAATTACCGAACCTAACGGCGCTTCTTGCGTATCAGCTTCTTCGTTTGCGTCCCCCTTAGTCATAAAAAAGGTTTTGCCGGCAGATTCACGTATACCGATGATGCGGTGCGTAGTAGGAACATCAGCAGATGTACTTTCAAACGTCACGACATCTCCCACGCCATACGCAGATTTTGGGTGAATTACTACAAGCGAACCGGTAAGAATAGAGGGTTCCATTGATCCTGATTCAACGATTTTAATCTGTATGTTATTTTCAAATGGTAAAAGTGGCACTAAAAATAAACTTGATACCAAAAGGAGTATCACGATAAACACTGCGCTGAAAATAGCATTGATTATTTTCATGTTTGGTTACTCTTACTCATCATACCTAGAAACTGATTCACCTTAGTCTTAAGTGTATATAGGGGACTGGTTTTAAACTCCTTCTGATTCCATACATTACGTTCTTCAATCTTAGTAATTTTTGCTTTTCCCGGGAGCCCATCGTCGTCGGTGGTGTCACTCACTAAATTTGAATTTCCTGGGTTTGAATTATCATTTCTATCTCCCTCGTTACCATGACCATGATTTCCTTTTTTAATTTTTTTAGAAGTATCTTTTGTTAGTTGGTTGTAAAAATCTACATGGTACGCAGCGTTAGAATAAATGTAACCATTTTGGGTACCAATTTGTACACTGACATAGACCCCGTCTTTCTTTATATCTCCTGCATTTACGACCGTAAGTGAATTAACGTCAGGTCCTTTTTCTACTGAAACATTTTTCCAACCAGGCACAAGTTTTTCATACACGCGGTAAACAAATGTGTAAGGCCCACTTTTATACGTAGGTATACCGCGCGGGGTGCGAGCTTCACCATCCCAGTTAAGACAATAATATCCCTTACTGTCTGTTACCGCGGTTGCTAAATCATACGTATCAACGCCTTTGTTATGAGTAATAACTTTCATTAACCCAATAGTCCAATTAGCGAGCGGTTTTCCGTCCTCATCATACTTATGACCTTCAATTTCACATTGCTCTAACGGAGCTGGGGCTTTGTTACAAGTAAACTTAGGTTGTTGCGTACTTGATACGGCGCGAATTGAAACATCAATTTTCATCGAATCAGTCTGGGCTTCATTCCCCATTGCGTTCGCGTCACAGGAAATTTTAGCTGTAGCTATATCGACCGTTAAATCTCCGGCACACCAGGTAATCCCAATGTATTTTGTTTGATTAACAGGATAGGCTGGACCATTAAGGGCATCAGCCAACGCGTAGGTGGTGCTACCTAGTAACACCTTGGCAGTTTGTGAACTGGTACCAAAGCCAAATAATGATTTTTCTCCAACTTCAAACTTATTATCACCATCATCACGCCAGGCAAAGAATTCTAGCTCACCTGATAATTCACCTTGCTGGTTGGTATCAAGAATACTTTCCGGTTCATTGATACCATTTTCAGCATCAATGAGATTTTTAAAATCTAAACACACGTAGGCGGGGCTATTTTTGAGATGGATACTCATAGTGGTCGTGCCCGTATCCCCTGGCTTTACATCATCAAAGTTAAAGAATTTGTCGGTGGCCGGAACAAGATTTTTAAGACTCCACGACATAGTTGGTTGCAACACGCCGTTGTAAAAAGTCTGATTATCAATTGTTAGTTCAAGCGCCCCAGTGCCGGTGGTAGTAGCAAAAGTTGAGCCGACCGCATTGGTACGCAAGAAGAAGGCAAACAATAAAGTAACCACACCCACTAAGAGGATAATTTTAGCAATTTTTATTGTGTAATTACGTGTCATGGGATAAATGCTTGTTTGGTACTACATCCAAAACTCCTTCAGGTACTTTATTAGTTCAATCGACGATCTCCACAGGTAAGAGCACTCAACGCATCAAGATCATACCCATCAGCATCATTCGGGAAATCAGCTCGCACTGATACATCAGTCAGTCGTACGTATCGGGCCCATGACAAACCAGAGGTTGCTAAGTCCGCTTCAGCATCTCGGTCGACACTTGATGCTACCGGGAACCAACTAATACCATTTTGGCTTACTTCAATTTTTACTTTTTCTACACCGTAACTCGTACCACCGGTAATTTCATACATCCGTAAATCATTACCCGGACCATCTACTACATAATTATTTGTGAATTCCAACACAACTGAACCTCCGGATGTGGCGTTTACATTGGCATTAAAACCAAGACTAAAGAATTCACTAAGAGGAGAGGGGTTATCAAATGGCAATCCCGCACTTTGGGGTGCACCGAGTGCTTTAATCGGATTAGTTCGATTAGCAATAATTGCACCCCCGTCTTTTCGCACTCCAATTGCTGAGGTAATTACATTGTCAGCATAACGAACACTTGGATCTTCACAGGTAAAGTAATTAACTACAGTACAGGTTACGTTTTGTCCATCAGCAATGGTAACCGTATCACTATCACCTTGAGTCCCACCTACACAATTCCAATTAGAAGCTACATACCCTAGCGGACCATTTATTTCTGAAAGGTTGTACGCACCAGGAGCAACTGCAATATTGGTTACCGCTAGACTATTAGCAGCTCCTGAGAAATCTGTCACACCGTCAGCCGCGAGTGTCCAGGCGCTTGGTAAATCATCTCCGTCAAGAACTTGTTTTACTAATGTTAATGAAGTTCTCGGTCGCGGTTCCTCACATTGATAACCTGGGTTATTTCTCGCCTGCACTGCTTCAAAGGTCACATCAGCTGTCAGTGAATCAGTTTGACTTTCATTACCAAGGAGTCTTCCGTCACACGTAAGTCCTCCATCTTCTGGCTCACCTGAAGCTGCGGTGCCACCATTATTTCCCGCCGGAGAACGGCCATTATCACCATCATCTTGTGCTACAGGCGCTGTTCCCATAGTTCCAAAACACCACGCCTTCCCCACATACAATGTTTCATCCCCCGGCACCGGTCCACCCACTCCAGTCCAAATATTTTCATCACTATCGGCGAGGGTTAGCGGGTATGAATTCCCCACACCAAGTTGTCCAAAATTACCTTGATCGATAATTGTTTCGTCATCTTCAAACACATTATCGCCATCGTCAGCCCACCACAAGAAATTTACCAAACCAGCCAATTCTCCGGTTGTCATATCATTTTCGTCTTCCAAACCTTCTGGTTCAGTTTGTGAATTATCATTATTACTGGTGAGCGTAACGTCAGCACACAAATATGCATCGTTGGTGTCAACATGGAGTGAAATGGTATCTTCCCCAAAATCAGCGGGCTTTA
>JAZKIJ010000026.1:16784-17566 GCA_040384905.1 Patescibacteria group bacterium | reverse complement strand
GATCCATAAAGTTAAAAAACTTTTCGATAGTGAGATCTGTTTGTGTCCACGTAGTTGCGGTATTAAGTACCCCATTATAATAACTCTCGTTATCAACTTTGAGGTCAATTGCTCCAGCGGTAAATACGTTAGCCGTTGAAGTTTCAGTATCCGAAAAGAACGCTCCGGTTCCTCCAGCAACTAAGGCGCCTATGAATACAATCATTCCCACACTTGTAATAATTTTTTTCATTTTTATGAAATTAACATCGATAATCTTGTAAAACCCACTGATCATTGCCAGTTCACTAAATCTCAACCAAGGCTGAGATTTAGTACAACTAATGACGACTAGTTTTCAAAGTTAGTTACCACACCGTCAAAGATAAGATTATCTACAAGAATCACCTGACCAACGTTATATGTACCCATTCCAATTGAAATACCTGTTACGCGAGCATCAGGATAGACAGCTAGAAACTCAGCAATAGTGAAGTTTGTAGCATACGCTCCTCCACCACCACTTAAGCCATTTACTGTTGTCACACCACTGGACCAGAATTTACCTTGGGTCTGAGTTGCAGCCCAATTTTGCCAAACGCCAGTAGTTATAGAGGCATCATTTAAGTTATTGTGAGCAAGGATATTGTAATAAGGTTCAAAAGTAAGTTCTTTGGTGTCTCCCATTGTTAACAAATCTCCATCAAGATCTACTACAATTCTGAAACTAGCATTTCCGTTTACCGGATCTATTGCGGATACTTGTTTAGAATCGTAAGACAAACCACCTACATCTGAAAGAT
>JAZKIJ010000026.1:0-16760 GCA_040384905.1 Patescibacteria group bacterium | reverse complement strand
GTTGTATCGCACTCGAGAATCAATATCATTAATGGTTGTAAGTTGCAGTACATTATCACCAAGTGGAGCGTCTAAATCTTCCACAAAGGCCACATCACCACCTGTTCTAGTTCCATCTTCGGTCCAAACTACTTCTTCTTCCTCTGGTTCACATCGGAACCCGGCATTATTTCGAGACTGTTCTACCCGGAAAGTAAGATCTGCAGTCATTGAATCAGTTTGTGCCATGTTACCCATTGCAGCTCCATCACACGCTATAGGACCAACTCCTGTTGAAGCAGTCATATCTCCTGCACACCAAGCAAGTCCGATGTACGATGTTGAACCTCCAGGCAACGGAGTACCTGTGCCCCCGTCTGCAATAGTTAGCGTACCCCCAGCCAATACTGTTGAGGCTGGACCAGGAGCGAAGTACAACACTTCACCTGCTTGATGAATGTTATCACCTGGTACTGCACCATTAGTTGATGCGTTATCTAACCAAGCAGTGAATTCAATATTTTGCGCAAGTTCACCGTCGGTAATGCTTGCTGTATCAAGTACATCACCTGCTCCTAATTCTGGCTCAACTGATGATTCATCATCATTTGATGTGATAGCTACATCGGCACATACCCAAGCTGGGTTTGAGTCAATGTGAAGAGAAATAGTATTTTCTCCTTCATCACCAGGCTTTACATCACCAAAATTAAAGAACTTATTTGAAATACCTAAATCAGTTTGTGTCCAAGTTCCGTCACAAGCGGTACCCGGCACCGGGTATGCACTTTCTCCTACCCACTCGTAATCAACCCCAGCTGATGTATCAACATCAACACACTCGTTCCCATTGTAATGTTGTTCACTATCTACCTTCAAATCAATTGCACCCGCGGTAAACACGTTAGCAGTTGATGTTTCTGTATCAGAGAAGAACGCTCCGGTTCCTCCGGCGACTAATGCACCTACGAACACAATCATTCCCACACTTGTAATAATTTTTTTCATAACAAACTTTAAAATAATAATCTAATTAACGAACAAAATTTCTGTAGTTTTTGAGCATTAAAAGAATACGTATGACTACAAATTCTCCACGCACTACACTGACACAATCGTACACCCCTACCTGTCAAGGAGATATGCGCAAAAATCAGCTACTGAAATTATCTATTATTTTTATATATCTGGGGATAAAAAATTATTTTGTATTGCTAAACAATCATATTTTTAAAAGTCTAGGTGTGTATAATGTGTTGATAATTAGTGTATTTCGAGGGTATTGTTACCGTTAAAAAATTCTATGCAATATATTTTATAAAAAACAATGCCTTTCGCTTTCCTTCAAAGTTATACTATAGGAGAAATATGAAAAAATTAGTATTGTTCTCTGCTCTTTTGGGATTTGGTTGTTTTTGGACTGGAGTCGGACTCCATAACCAGCTCACCGCCTACATGCAACCAAGCCAACCATCGACGTATGCTTCCCTACCACCTAGCGATTCTATTCCACACGCTAACATACATACAAATCACGACGACGATCCCAGCCTTAACCCCGACAATACCATCACGACCCCCGTACCGGATGATTCTGCGTTAACGGGCAGTCGCACGGATAAAGCCAGCGCTCGTGCACTCGCGAGACGAGCAAAAAAGAATCCGGTTGTAGTCCCTACTCCGACACCCGCACCGGTTGCTACCACAACCACACCTAAACCAACTTCAACAACACCTACGCCTGTGCCTACACCAACACCAGCCCCCGCACCGACCCCCGCTCCAGCCCCAGCTGTTGTAAAACCTATTAAATGGGGAGTGTTCGCTGGGTCAAATCCAACCACCATTGCCGACTTTGAAAATCGCGTCTCGGAAAATCCAGACTATCTAGCATTTTTCGTACACTGGGGTAATGGCGGCGGAGCCCTACCGACATTTTTGAGTGATGTTGCCTACAAAAAAGATCGTACGTTGGTTCTCTTTTGGGAAGCTAGTGATTATAAAATTGGCGGGACTATCCAACCCAACTACTCATACCGTTCAATTCTCGCTGGTAACTGGGATTCATACTTTAAAGATTTTGCTAATCAGTTAAAAAATTACCAAGGACCAATTATTTTGGTACCGTTTTCTGAGTTAAACGGAAACTGGACACCATGGTCGGGAACCGTAAACGGCAATACCCCCGCCCAAGCAGTAGAAGCCTGGCGGTACGTCCATAAGTTTTTTAATGATGTTCCAAATGTTAAATTTGGCTTGGCGGTAAACTCGGCTTCAGTTCCTAATACTCCTGAGAATCAAATTGCCAATTATTACCCTGGTGACGCGTATGTAGATTATGTGGGCGTGGATGGATTTAACATGAACTATCCGTGGATGACCTTTAATGAATTGTTTGCCCGACCGGTGTCTATTCTTGAACAATACAACAAACCAATTATGATTTTCTCATTCGGAAGTGCACCCGGACCAGAAAAAGCCGCCTGGCTTAATGAGGGATTAAATGTATTCTTACCTAATCATCCTAAAGTAGTCGGCTGGGTATACTTTAACCAGAACAAGGAACGTAACTGGTTGCTTTGGTCTGATACCAATACCTTCTCAGTATTTACTAAGTACATTACTCAGTAATAGTTTTAACTATTGCAAGAGTGCAGCTCCTTCTGAAACGGTCACAATATCTACGTTTGCTGTTTTAGCGTAATTGGCCACAGTAATAAAATCAGCCGGGGTTATTCCTAACGTGTCATTAGTGGCGTTACTAATTTGGTGGAACATAAAAATGACCCATGTGTTACTGGCTGCTGCTTGATCAACCCAACTACGCAATTCAGCCACGGTATCATCACGAGAAACTTGCTGGATTACTAAGGCAAAAGGATTAGTATTGGTATCGTTGTAGCCACGTAACACTGAACGAGCTGACGTGTAGCCTGAGTTCTGAGCAATGGTTTGTACACTACTATCAAAGTCACCATATGGGTACGCCATACTGGTTACACTATTTACACCGTTACTTAATAGCGCTTGCCGTGATCCACTAATTTCATCAGTTTTTTCAGCCGTCGTTAGGGTGGTGAGCATTGGGTGAGACCGGGTGTGTCCGCCAATTTCATGACCACTAGTTTGCATACTAAGGATTTGATCTTTGTTTACATACACTTGCGCTGGTTTAACACTAGTGGAATCAATTGCGAGTGTTCCGACTGAAGCGAGGATATGGAAGACCGTTAATTTCGTAACACCATCGGGTACGGTAATTTCTCGGGAAAAGGTTTGCCAGGCTCCACCGGTTGCGGGAAGACTTTGTAGGAATTGGTATTGGAACGTGCCGTCAGTTCTCGTGTATTGCACTACTACTTCGGTGGTTGCGTTACTGCGATATACGTCACTGACCGTGTATTTAATTGTTGGAGATACATCAATCGGATCAAAGAACCATTTGGCATCCCCACTCGTGTAATTGGTAATCGTGATTTCCGCAGCATTACCCGAAGTTCCTGTTACGGGATAGGTATAGATTCGATCATTAGTTCCCCAGCCACCGCGATTCCAATTGGCAGGATTGCCTACGGTACCGGCTGTTTCAAGATTTGGATTGAGCACTTGCTCTTCCGTAGCGTCAATTGAGTAGTCAGTAATGATATAGAATGTGCCATCAATATCTAACTCATCAAGTGTTGGTTGTGCAATGGTGGCGTGTTCTACCCATCCATCATCAAATGAGAAAGACACCATTCCCCGATTAAATGAATTGGTATTTCCTGAAGTAAGCTGTTGATTATCAATTGATAATGAACCAATGCCAGTCAAAATATGCATCACCGTCACATCAGTAACGCCGGCTGGCGGTACGAAACTAAAGGTACTAGTAGTCCAAGTAGCGGAAGCAACCGGAGCTGCTACACCCACATAGAGTGAAGTACCATCGGTGCGAGTATATTTAAGGGTAATGTTTGTAGGAACAGACGCTTTATACGCGTAACTAAACGTGTACTGTTCGCCTGGATTGACCATCACTGGAGTAAAATACCACTTGGCATCCCCACTCGTATAGGTAGTTATCGCAACTTCAGCCCCGTTACCACTTGCTCCCGTTACCGGATAGGTAAAGGTTCGGTTGTTGGTCCCCCAGCCGCCACGATTGTAGTTAGCGGGATTACCAGCTGTGCCTGCAGTTTCTAAATTACCATTTTGAATCAAGTTAGTTGAAGTCGCTATAGGCGGTGGCGGTGCTGTAGTAGTGGCGTTATTTACCGTAACCGTAATTGGTGTAGCGGTAGCGACATTGCCACGCGTATCAGTAGCGCGTGCAGAAATAGTGTGACTACCATTACTTGATGATGCACTGTTCCAGGTGAATGTGTACGGGGCAGTAGTATCCGCAGCACCAGAAACGGCTCCATCAATAATCAGCGATACACTAGCGACACCTGAAGCGTCGCTCGCTTGTGCAGTAATGGCTACCGTTCCTGAAGCGGTCGCTCCGGTTAACGGACTCGTGATAGACACTGTTGGTGCTGTGGTATCGGTAGTGGTGCCCGTAGTGGTTCCCGCTGGTCCCGTCACACTGACATCATCAATCGTGAGTGAACCATTTCCGGCAATCAGATGGAACAAAGTCATTGAGACAGTGTTAGCTGGTGGAGTAACGGTTCGATTTAAGGTCGCCCAGGTTCCGCCGGTAGCTGGCAAGGCATTAAGGAAAAGATACTGGGTAGTGCCACCAGTTAAGGTGTAGCGGATCAGGGCTTCAGAGCCAACGGTACTGTTGTACCGGTTACTGACAGTGTATTGAGTACCTGGAGTTACCGCTACGTCGTTGAAGAACCATTTTGCGTCCCCACTTACGTAGCCAGAGATAGTCACCATAGCTCCGTTACCACTAATCCCCGTAGCTGGATAGGTATAGGTGCGGGTGTTTGTTCCCCATCCCCCTCGATTCCATTGCGCTGGGTTACCTACCGTACCCACAGTTTCCAAGTTACCGTTTTGCACCAAGTTAGTAGAAGTTCCTGTAGGAGGCGGTGTAGTAACGTTATTTACGGTAACGGTAATAGGTGTAGCGGTAGCGACATTACCTCGCGTATCAACTGAGCGGGCGGAAATAGTATGTGTACCATTAGTAGATGAGGCACTGTTCCAAGTAAACGTATACGGAGCGGTCGTATCAGCAGTACCTACTGTAGTACCATCAACGAGCAACGTCACACTCGCTACTCCTGAAGTGTCGCTTGAAGAAGCTGTGATCGCTACCACGCCCGAGACCGTAGCTCCTGTAGCCGGACTGGTTACCGATACCAACGGAGCAATCGTGTCAGTAGTCGTGCCGGTGGTTGTTCCAGCAGGCCCCATAACACTCACGTCATCAATAGTAAGCGTACCGTTCCCGGCAATGAGATGGAACAGGGTCATCGAAACAGTGTTAACCGGTGGCGTGAAGGTTCGATTTAAGGTCGCCCACGTTCCGTCCGTAGCTGGTAGCGCGCTCAAAAATTGATATGAAGTTGCACCGCCAGTTAAGGTGTAGCGAATCAAGGCTTCAGAACCAACGGTACTGTTGTATCGATTACTCAACGTGTATTGAGTACCTGGAGTTACCGCGACATCATTAAAGAACCATTTGGCATCACCATTGGTGTAGCCAGAGATAGTCACTGCCGCTCCATTGCCAGTTACACCAGTTGCCGGATACGTGTAGGTTCGAGTATTAGTTCCCCAACCGCCGCGATTCCAATTGGCTGGATTACCCACGGTACCGGCTGTTTCCAAGTTACCGTTTACAACTAAGTTTGTAGAAGTCGCTACTGGTGGTGGCGGATTTGAGTTATTGACCGTAACGGTAATTTCTTTTTTGTCATTATTTCCATAAATATCATGAGTGGTCGCTTTAAGCACATAGGTTCCATCAGGGACGGTAGTCGTGTTCCAGATATATTGATACGGCGCTGTTTGATCTTCACCTCCAAACGGTGCACCGTTAAGAGCAAAGTACACTCCGACAACACCTGACGCATCACTACTCGTGGCAGTTAACGTAACCGTGCCCGACACTACAGCACCTTCTACAGGTGATACAAAATCAATGGTTGGCGGATTTGTTTCAGATGGCGTACCGGTTCCCGTAGCAAACAGAGCGACATCATCAATCGTCAATGTCGCGACCGAACTAATAAGATGTAAGAGTGTTACTGTTTCAGCCCCAACCGGAGGCACAAATGATTTTTCAAGCGTGGTCCAGTTAGGTGTTCCAGGAATTTCTTTAATGAGACCAAAGTAATGCACTGAACCGTCAGTAAAGGTATACCGTCCAATGACGTCTGAAATAGAAGTCGCTTTGTAACTGGTTCTATAGGTATATTCTGTTCCAGCTGTAACCGGTACTGGTACATGTTGCCACTTGGCGTCACCCGTATCACCAAAGTTATATTTAGTAATTTGCACTTGCGCCGCTGAGCCCCCCGTCGCTCCAGCTACAGGGTAACTAAACACACTGGTTTGTGTGCCCCATCCACCCGGTTGCCAGCCTAAAGGTGCGTTAGCAGTTCCCTGTTCAAAATTACCATTTTGAATCAAGTTCGTTGGTGTTGAGTTATTATTATCAACCTCAACTTGCACGGCTGGCGTTTCAAAGGTATTACCTGACGTATCGGTGATACGTGCAGTAATGGCATAGTCACCATCAACTACACTCGTGGTATCCCATGATACCGAGTAAGCTGGTTCTGAATCACCTACGCCAGTAAGCGTACCGTTAACTAGCAGAGCAACTGAAGCAACACCTTCATCATCGTTGGCAGTCACATCCACACTCACTAATCCTGATAATGTCGCGTTAGCCACTGGACTAACAATGACACCGGTCGGAGGAATCACATCAGCTCCGGCGAGCGCGAGCGTAAAATCATCAGTCACTAAACTTCCGACAGTACCGAGTTGGTGGAATACCGTAGCGGTTTCAATTCCTGCCGGTATTGTGAATGTATAGGAAATGCGTGTTGGCGTAGCAGTAGCGGGTACACTACCGAGGAAAAGATACTCGTAGGTTCCGTCCGGTCGTCCGAACTGAGCAGTGAGCGTTGTTGGGACGGTAGCGGTGTAGATATTACTAAACGTATATTGTGAGCCGGCCGTTACAAAAGCTGGAGAGAAATACCACTTGGCATCTCCACTTGTGTGTGACAAGACATCAATTTTAACCGCGCGACTTCCTGCAAGCCCGGCTACCGGATAGGTAAACACAGGATCCATCACTCCATACCACCCTTCAAACCAATTGAGTGGCGCAGTGGCAATAGTACCCTCGGTCTCAACTGATGGATTAGAGATAAGGTTACCCGAACCACTTCCGTTATTTAGATACATGTTAATACTCTCGGTATCAACTAAACCAGCACTATCAGTAACGCGAAGGCGTACTTCAATATACACATCGGGATCACTGTGATCGTCCGCGGGGAACGTAATAGTAGACGTCCCTGATTGCTGGTAAATCGTGTGCGTATGAACGTTGTGATGCAAAATTACTGTCCAAGAAAAAGCAGACGGTGGTAACACTCCTGTTTCAGGATCAGTTCCTTCCCCGTTTACGGTAATGGTTGAACCCACTGTATAGAGTGAACCACTCACCGGACTTACTATCCGAGCAGTAGGTGCTTGGTTACCCACTAAAATAGTGGTGTTTTTTGATGTCGCTGAACCAAGAGAGTCTCGTACGGTTAGTGATGCGAGTCGTGAACCAATCGTGGTATAGGTATGTGAGGGGTTAGCCAAGGTTGAACTTGCGCCGTCACCAAAAGTCCAGGCAAAGGTAATTGGGTTGCCATCAGGGTCATTGGTACCAGCGCTCGAAAAGTTAACCGTTAGTGGCGCCAAACCTGAAGTTGGGTTAGCAGATAAATTCACCACTGGTCGACGGTTTCCACTCGTGTGGGTGAGGCGGTTAAGCGTACCAAACACAATATCAATATAATAAATAGTTCCATCCGGTCCCGTAATAATATCTACCGGAAAAATATCGGAATTAAAATCTTGAACAGATACCAGGCTCGTACCATCAGCTGAAAGCACCAAACGCTTCATCCATTGTTGCGCGTAGTCACCAATAAACATTGAGGTGGCATACGATGCTGGATACGCTCCATTACTAAAAAATGAACCAGCGGTAATTGATCCGGCACCAGTACTGTTGTGCGCGTAGACATAGAGCGGGTTAGTTGGCGTTGAACTTGGCGTACAACCGTAACTTGTTGCTACCAAACCTTCTCGACATGGCCAGCCGTAGTTGGCCCCACTAACAATGCGGTTTACCTCTTCCCAATTACTCCATCCTACATCTCCGGCATACAATTGTCCGGTTGCTGGATTAAAATTAAACCGAAAAGAGTTTCGCACGCCTAAGGCATACACTTTTGAACGATTTGAATTCGGGTCACCATTATAAAAAGGATTACTCGCGGGAGCAGTACCATCAGTTCTGATACGTAGAATCTTCCCCGCGAGCGCGTCTACATTTTGGGCACGTAAAGCACGTGGATCAACTGCAGAAAAGTCCGCTCCGTCACCCAAACTGGCATACAAAAAACCATCCGGTCCAATCCGCAATCCGCCTACACTGTGGCTGTTTGAATCAGAGGCAATACAGTCAGCCGTAACGACAAAATCCTCACATGAGGAACTCGCTACACTTCCTCCAACCGTACCCACTAAGACAAATTTACTCGACTCTTCAGCGGTGTCACCCACCATCGTCATCCGAACAATCCGGCCTGTTTTAGTGCCCCCGATATTTACTCCGGGAGAGTTTTCATAGGTGTATGACACATAAATATATCCATTCTGAGCAAAATTAGGGTCAACGGCTAGACCAATCAAGCCTCGGTCCCCAAAGGTATTAACGTCTGATAACGTAACTACTGGTTGTGGTTGCAAGACACCATTTTTAACCAGCTTTATAACGCCACTTTTTTCAGCTACTAAAATACGCCCATCGGGCGTAAAAGCGAGTGTCGTAGCAAGCGACAATCCATCAGTTACCACTTCAGATTCAAATCCTGGTTCAACAATTTGTGCACTCGCCAACAGAGGCAGTAAGAATAAGCAGGCAGCCACAACCATTCCCGCGAGCATAGGGATGGCAACAGTGTTTTGGAAACGTGTTACTTTTTGATACTCACCACTGGTCGTTGATTGAGGAAATGGCTTTCTCATATTTTTAAAGGTATTTTGCAACGGTGACATACTTTTAAACCTAAATTGGGTAATTATCGGTAGTATGCGCTTTGGAGAAAAAGATGCAAGTAAGTACCCCATATAGGTAACGTACCGAGACAGTATCACCGGTGTTGGAGGGACGTATTTTAAAGAAACTTTCATAATCAATAATCCCATCACCACATAGACAAAGATTGTTTGAAATACCAAGAATAGTATGGCGCTCCACACTCCTGAACCAAGTTCTTTATACGCAATTACTTGTGGTTCATCAGCTCCCATACTTGAAGCAGTCATCACCGCAATTCCAGCCAACGTGAACATGTAGGTACAAATAAAGATTAAAATCAAAAAAGAAATAATCCTGTTTAATAACACTCCACGAACCACCCCACCTTTTTTATTATGAGTTTGAAACGCTGAATCAATGACACTTCTTCCCCGCACTGCGTTATACGCCTTGGCAGATAAAATTATCAGCAAGTGAATCAAGAGTGAGAGACCGGAAAATTGTAAAAACATATTAAATTAATTAGGGGTTTGTTCAACTGAATTAAAACGTTGTGGTTGGAACCAATGTAAGTTCTTTTGCACCAAAAATATTTCTTTCACCATCTGCTCGAGAAATACATAGGCATTAATAAACACCAAAAGAATATACGGAATCGGTACGAGCAATAGTTCAGGCCGTTTCTCTTTGTACGCGGCAAAAATAGCAAAACTGGTTGCCAATACAAAGTACGACATCAAAAAGTATAGGTAGAACTCTAAACTTAAAAACGGCAACACAAAGAGTAACGTCGAGAACACGAGCCCCTCAACGTACATAATTGAAAGTTCAAGCGCTACTTTAGGTTGAAGCGTTGCTAATTTATAGTGTTTTCGTAAACATTGCCACCCACCACCAAACCACCGTCGTACTTGGTTAATATACGAGTACAGGGTAGCTGGGTCTTGGGTAAACACCACTAATCTACGGTCATACAGCACTTTAAGATCAAGTTGGTGGAGTCGATAAGTAAAATCTAAATCTTCAGTCAAAGTATCGTGTTCAAACGATATATATTTTTTAAAGTCTGCTGTTTTAAACACCCCCGCTGCTCCCGGAATCACAAATAAGAAACCGAGGTGGTGTTGCGCTAATTTGTGGAGATTTTGTCCCACAGCATATTCAAAGGCACGACAGGCAGTTAACCAGTTGTGTTTTACACTGCGCACATAACCACCCAACGCTGAGAGATTGTTGTTCATCATAAAATCCTCTTCTACGTACCGGATAAAATCTTTATCAAGGACTGTATCTCCATCGGTCGCCACAAAGATATCACCGGTTACAAACTCCAAACCACGCTCTTGAGCATGACTTTTGTTTCCAGTAGCCACGGGGATTGTAACAACGCGAATAGCATCACCAAAAGAGGCGAGGATGTCTGCACTACTATCAGTACTCCCATCGTTTACCACAATAATTTCATCCGGTTGTCGAGTTTGTTGCAAACATGACAAAACACAAGCCTTGATAGACTTTTCTTCATTGTGGCAGGGAATAAGAATAGAGATTTTCACAAAAAAAACGTTATAACTTCAGGTTAATAATAAGGATAGCCACAATGGTTGTGCTCGCTATTCTAGGTAGTGAGCTTGTCGCTTGGGGTGAGAACTAGAAATTTAATTTCTCTTTTATTATACATCACTGAACCTGATTGTCAATAGAAAATAACCCCATTTTTATTGGGTATTTTTAATCACTATTATTTAACAAAAAATTTACTGAAGCTTCAGCGTAGCGAACACGACGAGATTGTGACTGTAGGTTTGTTCCCTTTTATCAAATGTGCCAGTACAGGTAACTAGGCGGAGGGTAGCATCATCGGTAGGACCATACACTGCAAGGGTTGGGAAATTGATTTGTGGGTAGCGTTGCAGTTTTGTAACCTCAAAAATTGCTGTGGTGCCATCTTCTCGCAATATCTGTATTTCATCACCTTCAGTCAATTGTCCGAGAGAATAAAATACAGCCGGTCCATCTTTTGTATCAACGTGACCTAAAATAACTGCTGGACCAATTTCCCCTGGTGTAGCTCCCCCACTGTACCATCCCACTTGGGTATAGCTATCGGGCACAGCAATGGTTTGATCAGGAAGCAACCCCAGCGGTGGCACAAACGTAGTATCAAGGTTGATAGCGGGAATAACTAAGCGTGTGGGGGCTGAACGAGCAAACAGACTTTGTTTTTCTATACCGTTTGTAGTTTCGATTGTTGTCGGCACTTCATTTCCTCCTTTAAATGGCTGTACGTATACAATCGTTGCATATACTAGCCCAATCAGCACAATGGCAAACGCCATTACGAGTACGTAATGACGTTTACTATATGCTCTGGTTTGTAGTAAACCAGTCATCATACTTATTTAATTCGTCGGGTTGCAGTTGAAAGAATCGCTACCAAAGTAGGCAGTGACACACTTACCGGTGCAGTTCCTCCAGCTCCTGTGTTTGGAGCGCCTACTGGCATAGTTGAGGTAGCTTCACCTAACACCATTCCCGTTGGAGTAGTAGTTGCAGCCCCGAGTACTTCACCACGTGGAGCGCGGTTAATTCGAGTACCACCGCCACCGTTTCGACTTGATGTTGATTCATCATCGTCATCATCTCCGCCACCGCCATTGTTATCTCCGCCACCGTTTCCACCTGGAGTAGTAACGAGACACAATACGGCATTATCAATTAATGATCCTTGACCATCTGCAGTTCCTTTATCAGCAAAACCAATTTCTGTTGTAGTAGATGCTGCTACAAAGGTCTTTGATTGAGTTGCCCAAGTAGTTTCTGCAATATCAGCTCCATCAGCCACTGCGTTTATAATAGCCAGTCCATCAACCAAACCATCAACAGCATTGTTGGCGATAGTATCAGCATCAGGTCGAGCTGAGAAATCAAATCGTAGTTCGTACGTTGCTCCTGGTACTGTTACTACGTTTTGCGTAATTTTAGTTGGTGCAGTTCCGTCAAGTTCAACATTTTGATTTCCTTCTGATGCTCCACCGTAGAAACCGTTAGCCCAGAGTTCAAGTCCGTCTGAGAGTGAAATAGTCCAACCAGTTACAGCTGCGAAGAGATCCCAGTCACCATCTACTACGGCTGGAGTTTCAAATGAACCGTTAACTAAGAGGTTTTCTCCCACGGCACATACTGGTGCCACTGCTGTTGAGTGGTTACCAAAATCACAAGTGTATTCTAGAGCAGTATCAACAGTTATGTAACAGATGTCTCCATCAGCACCATCCCCAATCGTGGCTGTTTGTTCCCAACCGTCTTGGTTTTGTTCAGACACTTGGTATGAACCAGTTGCTACGGTGAATGAATAATATCCTTCACCATCCGTTGTTGTGGTTGCTACAGCGGTTGTAGCGCTTGAAGTAAGCACAATTACCCAGTTAGCCATCCCCATTTCTCCTTCATCACGCGCACCGTTAGCGTTGGCGTCATTAAATTTGTATCCAGTGATAACTTGTTCATCATCATTATTCCCACCACCATCTTCGTCACAAGGATCTACCGGGGTAGTAGTTGTAAGCGCAATTTGAACCACAGCATCATCATTTTCTTCACAAGGTTCAGGTACTGTTGTTGTAGCGTTGTAGAAATCTACATGGTATTCCTCGTTAGCGTAAATGTAGCCATTGTCTTCACCAATTTGAACACTGACACGATTACCTTCTTCTTTAATATCAGCAGCTGCTACTTCTGAAAGGTTTTCAAAATCTTCACCTGCTTCTACTCTAAAGTTTTTCCAGCCTTCCTTAAGCACTTCATACACACGGTATGAAAATGAGTGAGGTTCATCAATTACTTCAGTATTAGTGTATCCATCCCATTCAAGACAGTAGTATCCATCTTCATCAGTAATATCTTCATCTAAATCAACTGATTGTTCATCATCAGCAAAGGTAATTAGTTTTAGAAGACCAATTGTCCAATCTTTCAAAGGGTTTCCTGTAGCGTCATATTTATGACCTTCGATTTCACAGGCTTCTGGGTTTGGGGTTGGTACAGGAGTACAAATAGTTCCATCTACAGTGTAGCCTGTAGTTGTTGTTTGGTCTCCTGTAATGTTTGAACACAAATCAACTACCACTGGCACTTCAGGAGCTACAACACAATCATTAGCTAGAATCTGAGCACCAGTTTTCCCGTTTGAGTACACGGTAGTAAGATTTTTACCTGCGTAGGTGGTAAGTCCTTCTCCAAAGTTATATTCAAATGAAGGAATAATATCTCCTTTATCGTCTAATCCACCATCCGTATGGTCTTTATGACCATTTGGTAAATTTACGATACTTTTTGCATCAACGGTAGGGTATGTGAATAAATTTACTCCATTATTTGCATGACAAATAGTAACGTTTGGGTTTACATCAGCCACACATTCACTGCCTTCAAGGTGTTCTCCGCCCTTACAATTTTTGGGTTCGGTTTCCTCTGGTTTGTTGTTTGCAGCCATTACTTGTGCTGGCACAAGACCAGTTAGCAATGAAACGACCGTAAAGATTGCAAATAGTTGCAATGAGAATCGGTTGTTAATAATAGTAATATTCATATATTTAAGTATAAATGTTGATAGATTTGTAATACTTCCAATGCTTGGCTAACACGTAAGTATGAGCCCCGACTACTTGATGAAGCGGAGAATGATACGTATTAATCGCGATTGTACACCCGTACCTAATATAAAGCAAGTCTATCCCATGCAAATTTAGTTTTGTCTAGATTTAGTACGTTTAAAGAAATTTCATTTTATTTAGATATTAAAAATTAATACTATAATCAACACACCACCTTAGTCTGTACAAATTACATTTTTGTACTATAGTTACGATTATGACCTGGATACAACACAACTGGTTGAAAGTGGTAGCAATTATTATGTTAGGAGTTTCAATCGCGCCGATTCCCTATTACGCATTTTATCAATTAATGAACTGGGTGGTGGTATTGGCGGCTGGTTTAGTAATACTCGATTCACACCAAAAAGATAGCGAGGTGTTGATGTGGACCTTTGTGTTTGTAGCGGTTTTATTTAATCCCCTCGCTCCTTTTTACCTTCGTACAGATATCTGGCACATTGCTGATGTGATTGTAATTCTCTTATTCTTACTTTCATTTGTAGCATTGCGAAAGCCCGTACAACGATAAACGCAGACATCACAATAAAAACACTCCGGCAGAAGCCGGAGTGTTTTTATATTCAGTACTTACTATATCTACTTAGTTCCCTACGCAGATGTAACTGATGATATTAGTATTATTAGCTCCACCTCCTGTTCCAGTTCCTGAATTAATTGTAAATTGAGTTCCAGAATTTTGAACAACTTGAACTGGGTCGGTATTTGAATTATTTGTTGTTGAACAAACATACGAAACAGAAGAGTTAAAGGCTGCTGAACCAGAAAGGTTAACTGCAGCGGTCTTAGCAACCATAGTTACGCGACCAGATACCATTTTTTGATTAGTTTGAAGTGTACCTCCAGCATTGTAGATAGTTACCACTCCATTTGTACCATTAGTACCGTTAGTTCCATTGGTACCATCAGCTCCCGCTGGACCTTGTGGCCCCATAGGTCCAGTTGCTCCTGCAGGACCAGTCGCTCCAGTTTCGCCTTGAGCTCCAGCTGGACCGGTGGCTCCGTCTAGACCATCTACTCCGTCAATACCATTTGTTCCATTAATTCCATTGGTTCCAGCGATACCTTGGGCACCAGTGTCTCCTTTATCACCCTTGTCACCCTTTTCTCCTTGAATACCTTGGATTCCTTGTGGACCGATAGGACCCGTTAGACCAATTGGTCCTTGGATACCTTGAGGACCAACGTCACCTTGGGGTCCTTGGAGACCGATTGGGCCCTGTGGTCCGACTGGACCTATAGCACCTTGTGGACCTACGGCTCCGTCAACGCCATTGGTACCATTTATACCCGCTAGACCTTGTGGACCCATAGCTCCAGTCTCACCTTTTTCTCCTTGGAGACCTTGAAGTCCTTGTGGACCGGTGGCTCCAGTAGCTCCCGTTAGACCAATCAGACCTTGCAGACCAGTATCACCTTTGTCTCCTTTATCACCTTGATCACCCTTAGGTCCAACTAATGACACGAGCCATTCACTCACATCACCTATAAATCCGTTTTCTAAAGCAATTTCAAAGGCACTTTTTCCATCTTGTCCAGCAATACCTTGGGCTCCGGTAGGACCAACAGCACCCTGTGCTCCTGGTGTTCCCATTGCTCCATCTTGACCAGGCAAGCCTTGTCCACCAGTATCACCCTTTGGCCCGGTTTCTCCTTGTGGACCCATAGGTCCAGTTTCTCCCTGGATACCCTGGATACCTTGTTCACCCTTATCTCCTTCCGGACCTTGAACTCCAACAGATCCATCAGTTCCTCCTGGACCAGGCACACCTTGTGGACCTTGATCTCCTTCAGGACCTTGTGGTCCAGCAATACCTTGTGGACCTTCTGCACCGGTGGGACCGGCTTGTCCTACATCTCCTTTATCTCCTTGTTGACCTTGTGGACCTTCTTCACCTCGCTCTCCTTTAGCTCCCGCTGCTCCTTCCGGACCTTGTGGACCTACTGGACCTTGTTCTCCCATTGGTCCTTGAGGACCAGCTGCACCAACTGGACCGGCTAAACCTACTGGTCCTTGTGGACCAGCAATTCCACCTTGCAGGGTCATTTCTACGAGCTTTTCGTTTTTCTTACAATCAGCTACTTTAAAACCTTCGCCAATAATAAACGCAGCACCTGAGTTTTTTACACACAGCTGAATAGTTTGAGTTGGTCCTGCGGCTTGCGCAGTCGCAAAATAACTAAAACCTGCTACTAACGCCACTACCACCATCACCGCCAACACGACAGCCTTCCGTTGAGTACTGATTAGACTCATAGAATAATATTTAAAAATAGATAACCTCCATTAGACAACAGTTCTGTACGTATTTAATACCTATATATAGACAGTGTCAATAACAGTGCGTGTTTTGCATTTTTTCAGTCCTACATATTCCTCTCAGTGCTGGTGCATAGTCACCTATTTACTCTTAAAACATCTGTGCTATGATAGGAGCCACATGGAAATCATACAGACAGTGCAACCGGCACTCCCATTCGTACAGATAATTCTCTCTGTACTCCTGATTGCGGCAGTATTATTACAACAGCGTGGTTCAAGCTTAGGTGGCGCCTTTGGTGGTGACAACTTTAGTTCAGCCTTTCATAAACGCCGTGGCGCGGAGCTGTTTCTGTTCAAATTTTCTATTGGTATCGCTATCCTCTTTGTACTCGCTGCTCTCTTGAACATTGTAGTATAATTGCATCCTCAATGATGTACAGATAGTTGGTAGATGTCCTTCTCTACGTATTACTCATTACTAACCTAGGTGAATCCGGGTTGTCTCTTCTCTTTGTATGAAACAGCGCTTTTCAAATTCAAATCGTTCAAAACGGTCTATCGGCATTTTTGGTGCCCTCGTTGGAGCGATTGAATCCAAACGCCCAAGTGATCGCCTTAT
>JAZKIJ010000025.1:0-36478 GCA_040384905.1 Patescibacteria group bacterium | reverse complement strand
CCACCAAGTTATGCGTGACGTACCCGACAATTAATCCAACCAATATTCCCCGCTCTACCACACTTAACGATTGTTCTGGTTGTCGCCACGGCTTGATAACCAAGTAATAGAAAAGCGCTGCAAAAATCGAGAAGTAGGACAACAATCCCACAATTCCCCCGGCAATCAACCAATCAAAGACAATATTGTGCACCCGATCAAACCATTGTTCTTGTCCGTAGAGTTTTGGGTCGTACTGTTCATTAAACACGTAGTTAAAGTTTCCTTGTCCCCAACCAAGCACCGGACGTTCCTTTACTCCCTCGACTGACATTCCCCAAATCACCGATCGAATTTTTAAGTCAGAACCCAAATCAATGTTCGCAATACGAGCAAACGCTGGTGTACTTTGAATAAATGCGGTATCTCGCGCCGCAATAAAACTAGCTGCCACAACTACAATAGCAACGAGCGCTCCTAACGCGTACCGTTGTACTTGTTTAAATCGCGCACCAAACACCGCAATGTACGCCACCATAGCAATTGAGCCCGTCACAAGACCAATGGCTGTACCTCGGGTTCCTGTTTGCAACAACACATACACAAACAAAATAAGTAACAACACATACACTACGCGATACGGAGTCACTTTGGTTTGTACAAAGAGATACATTAAGAAAAAGATATGGAAGAGCATGTACACCGCCATGTAGGCAGCGTTACCAAGCGTACTATCTACTCGCGTTGTTCCCGCACCTAGCTGAGACAAGCCTTTTAAGGCCACAAATCCCGCGACCATCACCGTCGTATGGAGAAAATACGACCACATTTTTGGAGTCTTGATCATACTGCCCAATACCACAAAGTAGGCAAAGACGTGAATCAACGTGACGTACCCATCCATTCGTTCAAAATTACTCCACAGAGCCGTAGACACGTGCTCTGCTTGTAAACTTGCCACTAACATCACGGCCATTAATATTCCAAAAGTTCCTAAAATCCATGAGAACCGGGGACGATACGTACTATCATACAGCGCCAACATCACCCAAGCGGCCAATACTACTTCAACTATAATTCTAAATAAAAAATTCTTACCGGTAATAAAAGGGAAGAAAAAATCATTCTCAACATAGAGTGTTAAAAATGGGATTGCGAATAAACCAATAAAAACCACCCCTTTTAAAATATCTTTCATATGGTCATAAATATACCATAGCGCCTATTCCTACCAATCTAGACGAATTACCACAATAGGTGCGCAATACCCTAACAGGAGGCTACGAAACGACTTCTGGAGCGGTTTCTATCCCCAAATTCCACTCTACAACCATGTCTTTATGAAGCAAATGGGAAAGCTGGGCCGCATCAGCCGCAAAGGTGGCTTTAAAAACGGCCAACTCAGAAGAAGCTAAAAAATTACTTTGGATAGGAGCCGGTGGCGCCAACGGACCCTGGACTTTCTTGGGGCGAACCTTACGAATTAATGAACCTATAAATCGAATTAATCGGGTAATGCGCCCGGGATGCACCGGTTCGTCCGGTGGCGGAGCGTACGCTTCCAACTGCTTGGGAATAAAATCTTTTTTTAGTTCTAAAAAATCATACAACTTTTGCATCGTAACTAGGGGATCTTTAATAAAATCTTCGTACACAATCACATATAACTGTAACGGTGAATAAAATCCAAAGTACTTATTTAAATGGCGCGCATAAAATCCATCCGTTTGTGCACTTGGATGATTAGTCATGTATTGCGCACACGAAACACTACGATCAATTTGTCGGGTCGCTTTTACATGCTCATACTCTACAATCGCTCGATCAATTGGATTTCGCAGGACAACAAATAATTTTGCATCGGGATAGGTATCAGCAATAAACGCAGCCGCTTTCGGTGCGGCTAAATAATCCGGGCAAGACTCCCCCGATTTTGGTGTCGCTGAAGTAAGGGCGAGCGCTTTCTCATACACCGATAAGTCAGTCTGGTTGCCGTGATACCCACAAAAGAACCCTACGTTGGGTAGTGGTCCATGAACATCGGGATGCGCTTCAAGTAACCGCGTAATTAAACCCAAGCCAGTACCTTTACCCCCGATACCGATAAATTTTGGTGCATGTTTTTGAATATGCATAGCAGATAATTATTACTTTAGTATATGCTATTACCTTACGCCGGAGTCTCTTCGCTATCCTCAGTAAATAAAGCCGCCTCGACGCTTTCTCGGTATTGCAATCGATACGCTAACGGATCTTCATGCAGTTTCTCATCTATCACCTGGCGCGCATTTTGCGATAGTTCCGTACGAGCACTCAAGTCGTTAAGTACTCGTTTAATTGCGGCTGTTAAACTCATGGTATCGGCATTTTCGTAAAATAACGCCGACACTTCATGAGTAAACAAATCCGTGCGTTGCTGGGTTTTAGCGAGCACAAGTGGAATACCCGCCGCCGCTCCTTGTAGAGCCACCTCATCACTTAATGGATCTATGTCCGGCACCACTAACACATCAGCTGTTTTTAAGTAACTTGAAATATCCTCTACGGATTTTTCAAACACAATTTGCGTAGGAATACCTAACAGCGTGGCTCGTTTTTGTAACTCGCCCCGAGCTTCCCCATCTCCCACAATCACTAACCCAACTTTAGGACTGCGCATCACGTCTCGCGACGCATCCATAGCTTGGAACGCTCGACAGCCATGGTAGAGATTACCAATATATAAAATAATAAACGAAAATTGCGTGTATTTATTTTTGATATTAAAGCCTGTGTCGTAGTGAGTTAAAGCGGCAAAATTATGAAATCGAGGCAACGTCTCTACGTTTGTTCCCTCAGGCACTTGTTTACTTACGGACTCCCGTAACACATCTGTGCTGGTACGGATACTGGTAAAGCGCTTTATAACATAGCGATACAAGTGTCGCGTTAGTCGCGGGTAATAAAACTTTTTTAAAAACTGACTATTGGTGTAATCATCAATGATATGGAGCTGGGACGGACGATTATATTTTTTACTCGCCCACAACGCGACCAATCCACTCTCAAGCGGGTCCCGCGCCACAATCAAATCTGCCCTGAAACCTTCTGCAAATTCTAATTGTTGAACAATTGCCTTTTTTGCCTCTTGTAATAACGACAACCCTGACGGAGCCGCAACCACGTACATCCAGACATTATCCGCTACCCGTAGTACCGGATTCCGAGCCGCTCTCCCCCGTTGCAAAATAACTATATGCACCTCATCAAACACATCTCGCATATTAAGATACCCATCGAGACTTTGCGTTGACTGATTTAACAGTGACGTATCTTGGGAAATAAATAAAAGCCTCGTCGTCTCACGACTGGACGCTATTTCAAAATGCGATTCACCATGCCTGGCTTCAGTAATGGAAACTTTTGGAACTTGCTCACGTTTCTGTTTTGCCTGATTAGCTTCAGCCAGCACATAATCCAGCGTTTGACGCTGTCGTTCGCTATCGTCACTGGTTGCTACATCAAAAGAACGTTTCATTACTCCTAGTATACCCGCAAATGCCCCGCTAAAAAAATAGCAACTCTTAATAATTCGCGAATACTGACTTTAAAAAAAATTTTATTAAAGCGCCAAATCTACCCGCACAGTATCTTTTTCATATCCATCACTGTCTCTACTAAGCGTAGTCATATCAATCATCACACTATCTTCAAGAGCGGTGTACATATGGACGACACCGGGTGCAATCTCACTCGACATTCCTTCAGTTAAAATGTTTTCTTCTTTATCTGAACCGTCTGGTAAACAGGTGGTTAATTTAATGCTTCCGCTGATGATGTAATCGTACTGCACTGAAACCGTATGATAATGTTTTGCTCGCACCGCTCCTTTAGTAAAGGTGATGTATCCAACGTGACTAATAGGCTTATTCAAAATATCAATAATCACCCCTCGGTCATCAGTATGGACCGGCTCAATCTTCGTTATTTTGACGTGTGAATTTTCCATAGTATTTTTATTTTATTTAACAATTGTCGGGTACGGAATGGGAATAATAAATTTTCCGCCTCTCTCTTTGTACACAGCAAGATTTTTCATAATTTCTTCAGAAAAATTCCAGGCTAAAATCACCGCGTAGTCTGGCTGCACTTCGAGTAACTGCTCGTCAGTTACAATCGGGATACGAGTACCCGGTGTGTACAGTCCTTGTTTGAAAGTACTTTTTTCGGTTATGAAATCAAAATAGTAATTATCTATTCCACAAAAATTAAGTAACGTATTTCCTTTTGCTGGTGCTGATATCCCCACTATTTTTTTACCCTCAGCTTTTAGACCATTGAGCATATTCACCATTTGCACACGCTGTTCGTACACATCATGTGCAAACTTTTCTAAACGAACTGCATCATACAGCCCAAAAGAATTCTCAGCGTTGAGGGATTCTGCTATAACCGGTTGAATCTCATGTTTGCCTGCATGACCAATATAGTACCGAGCAGTTCCTCCGTGAATTTTTTTATACTCAACGTCAAATAAATCTAAATTGAATTTTTTAAGATACGCAATCATTGGTCGAACCGATAAATATCCAATATGTTGATGGTAGATAGTGTCGTATTCAACATGTTCTATCATATCAAGTGCGTACGGTGCCTCGATAACGAGCACACCATCTTCATCAAGTAACTCTTTTATTCCTTCAGTAGCTGAATCGATATCGTGTAAATGGGCGTACACATTTGTACCGGTAACTACCTTTGCTTTTCCTTTTTCGGCTATTATTTTTTTAGCCACATCACTCGAGAAAAAATCAACGATAGTTTCAAGACCGGCATTATTTGCTTTAGCAGCGACTTTTTCAGCCGGATCTACCCCGAGTACTGTAAACCCTACCTCCTTAAAACCTTGCAAGAGTACCCCTACATTACTACCGATATCTACCGACAAACTACCATTTGGAAAATTAAATTTTTCAGAAATATCAGTGGCCATTTTTTTATAATGAGCGACACCGCTGGCTGTTATAGAAGACTCATAGACATAATTAGTACGATACAGAATGTCAGGATTTACAAAATAATCAATTTGCAAAAGTCCACATTCCCCACAAGAAACCAATCGTAGCGGAAAAAATAGCTCTACTTCATTCAAACGTGGCGTATCAAGGAAATCATCAGAATGGGGTTGAACACCTAAATCAAGGACTAGTGATAATTTTGATGAGCGGCACATGTGGCAAGTAGTAGCGGTGTGTCCACAATTTTGTAATGACATACTAGAGGAAAATTATTAGGTGTTTTTAATTTCTGCATCAATTAATAATCGTACGAGTTCTTTAAATTTAGTCTTTGGTTCCCATCCGAGTTTATTCTTTGCTTTTGTGGGATCGCCCCGTAATTCATCTACTTCGGCTGGTCGGTATAGATGAGGTTTAATTTCTACATATTTTTCCCAATCTAAATTAACATAAGAAAACGCCTCTTCTAAAAATTCTTTAATTGAATGAGATTCATTTGTTGCCAACACGTAATCATCTGGTTCATCTTGCTGTAGCATCATCCACATTGCTTCCACGTATTCCGGTGCATACCCCCAATCTCGTTTTGATTCTAGATTTCCTAAATATATTTTTTCTTGTGTTCCTTTAAGAATATTTGCAACACCGTGTGCGATTTTCCGCGTTACAAAATTTGGCCCACGACGTGGGGATTCATGATTAAATAAAATTCCACTACAAATAAACATGCCGTACGATTCTTTATAATTTTTACACATCCAGTGGGCGTAGAGTTTACTTACTCCATACGGGCTCCGTGGATAAAAAGGGGTTAATTCTGTTTGTGGCGTTTCCACTACTTTTCCATACAACTCGGAAGTGGACGCTTGATAAATTTTTGTATTAGTTAATTCATTATTTCGTACAGCTTCTAAAATACGAGTAATCCCTAATCCGGTAATATCACCTGTATATTCTGGAATATCAAAACTGACACGCACATCACTCATGGCGCCAAGATTGTAAATTTCATCCGGTCGAGTTTGTTTAATTACCCGCTCTAATCCACTTGAGTCACTTAAATCTCCATAGTGAAGATGCAAATTTTCCTGATTACCCTCTGAACCTTGGTAGAGAAAACCACAATCAGAGCCGATAAAATAGCTACTTGAACGTCGCACAATTCCATGCACAACATACCCTTTAGCTAACAGCAATTCTGCTAGATAAGAACCATCTTGACCCGTAATACCGGTAATAAGTGCAACCTTTGCCATGTAATCAATATTTATATTAGGGTAATTAACTTCGAATCGATGAGATATTATAGAACGTTTTGTATACAAACGCTATTACATGCTAGCATTGACGTAATGACTTCAATTTCAAATACTATTCTCATTATCGGGGCTACCAGCGACATTGGACAGGCTATTTGTTTACAGCTAGCTGTTCCTGGTAACCACTTGATACTACACGGTCGAGACCCAATAAAGTTACAAACCCTTTCAAAAAACCTTAGCGCTACCCCTGCCACCACTAGTATTCAAATTGCTGATTTAGAGGATCTCCCATCCTTATCGTCACTTTGTAATCACCTAAAAAGTGAATTTTCTGAAATCAGCTGGATTATATTTTCTGCCGGATACATAACCACTTTAGAAGAACAAGGTTTTATATCATTACTAGAAATACAGAAGACATTCTCGGTCAACGTGCTATCTGCTATTGAAATTACTTCACGACTTGATTCAACAATTTCTAATCAGGGTGGAGTTTTATTTATATCTTCGACGGCTGGCTTATGGGGAAACAATAAATTTCCCATGTACTCAGCCTCTAAAGCCGCTTTAAATAATTTTGGTAAATCGTTAGCGAAGCGTTGGGAACCAAACAAAAGATCCCTGGTAGTATGTCCCGGTCCAACCAATACACAAATGCGTGAGCACATTGCGCATGACGCTTCTCAGCACCAGGATGCTTCTATTGTAGGTCAAACTGTTGCCGGGATGCTTTCTGACACAGATACCTACCCTTCTGGTTCAATCATTGAAATTCGTAATGGTATCGTAAAAAGAATTATTGATAATTAAATCTTACTTACATCGATTCTAAAATTGAAATATACCCCCTTCCAGTTTTCTCCCAAGAAAAATCCTCTGCCCGTACATATCCTTTTTGTATATACTCAGTACGAACTTCTTGGTTTTGCATAGTTATCATTGCGTTGGAAAAACCAGACACATCACGCGAATCAATGGTGATTGCATACCCATTTGCAACTTCGCCCTGAGCTCCGTTATTTGAACAAATCACCGGTGTGCCGCACGACATCGCTTCAACAATTGGCATGCCAAAACCCTCCACATGACTAGGGAACACTAGCGCTAAGGCGTGTTTATACAAATACGTTAGTTCCTCATTGGTGCGATACCCTAGAAACAACACGTCCTCTTTATGGGGTGATTGAGCAATATATGAAATTAATGCATCGTAATACTCACCACTTCCCTTTCCACAAATAACTAATTTGGCTTTAAGCCCTTGTTCTTTAGCCGTAAAAAAAGCTTTAACCGCGGTTAATTGATTTTTTCGAGGTTTAATAACTCCAACTATTAAATAATATTCTTCCGGCAAATTTTCAACTTTTAAGGATTGGTACACTTCGCTCACTTTCGTATATCCACACATAACCACGGAAGATTTTTTATGAATCGTGACCGGAAAAATTTTCTGCATGTCGGTCAAGGTTGCCTGTGAAGTACTTACAATGTGACTAGCTCGCCTTAGTGACCAGCCCTGAACTTTTTTTAGGAGTCCAATTTTTATTTTTGTGGAAAAATTAAAATTTTGATCATCATAAAAATTTCCAAAATCCAAGGCGATAGCTAGGCTTTTTAAAGGAGTCACTAAAAATGGCAAGCTTGGGTTAACATACAGCCAAACATCAACCTCTTTTAAGGTAGCGCACGCTACATCTTTCCATAAAAAATGATTAGGCATTGCTACTACAGAAACGTTTTTGTACTGAGAAAATTCCTGACTGTTCTGAATTCCTTTGGTAATAAGGGTAAAACTCCAGTCGGGTTTTAATTTTATTAATACATGCACTACCGACAAAACAAATATACCTAATCCTGAAGGTGACTTTTCACCGTACGGACTTAACGGGATACCAATGTGCATATACGTTAGTTTTTAATAACCTCGAGTTCCCAGGTGAGAATTTTTACGGGAAAGAGCAACGATAAATGAGAATCGTAAAAACCTTGATGGGAATGTACAAAATTTTTAAAAAATTGTTTTACTGGATTTGTTGAAGGTTGTGGCCACCCAATCCAAAAACCGATTTTTTTAAAATATTTATTAGTGTATTCAAAATCAGCCAGCCGTGTGCCTTGAATGTAATAGTCCATTGAGCGTGATGTGAAAAAATGAGTATGCGTTGAGTCATTAAATGCGTCGACACATCTAAAATGAGGCACACAAATTACTATTCTTCCCTGGGGTTTTAAAATTCGCCACATTTCCTCCATTATTTTCACCTGATCTTCTAAGTGTTCAAAAACACTATGTGCAAATATGACATCATACTCATTATCTTGAATCGGCCACGGCATTTGATCTAAATCATGCACAATATCTACACCCGGCAAATCGAGAATATCTATGGTAGTAGTCCCTGGCAAACGTTTCTTTCCAGAACCGATATGAAGCACTTTTTTATCTCCAAACACATTAACCTCAGCAAATCCCTTGGGTGTATAAATTTTTTCAGTATAAGTGGAAATATGTGAGTTTTCTTGCATAGTTATAAAGTTATTTTTAGTATCATATCATAAATCATTACACTGTAACGATAATGACCAAAGGTAAGTTACAATACTACTATGATAAACGCCTATCTCCTTAAAATTAACAAAAAATACAACATTGATTTCCACTACTTTATGACCAATGGTTTTTGGATAGGTTGTAATCAAGTAATCTCGCTAGTGGGATCCTTGATTGTTACAGCAGTCTTTGCACACAGTTTAACTGAGCAGTCCTTTGGTATTTACAGATACCTAGTTATTATCGCTTCATTTTTTTCTGTCCTCTCGCTAAATAGCATCGGCCAATCTATCTTACAAACAACAGCCCAGGGAAAGCTGGGGTTTTTTAGTACAGGAATGAAATATAGTTTTTATTCTGGTTTTTTGAGCTCGTTACTCGCACTGGCTACGAGCGTGTACTACTTTGCAAATGATAACTTTGTTTTAGGAATAGGCTGTATTTTTATTGCTGTGTTTCAAGGATTAATAACCAGCTATTTTAATATATTTAATTTTCTTAATGGACAAAAACGTTTTAAGGAAGCTGCGGGTTTTCAAATCATTAGGGTAACGATTATTACCATAATCAGTTTGTTAACTATTACCTTTACTCAGGATTTGTCTATTTTATTTTTTACGTACCAAGCAGCTCAATTTATCACAATCTCAGTAGGATATTTTTATTTTAAACCCTCTTCTGATCAACCAGCTCTTTCAACAGAAGAAACGAACAAATATATATCTTTTGGTGTACATCAAAGCATTCAATCTGCGATTATAAACGGTGCTCAGCGTCTCGATGCCATTGTAGTTTTTCAACATTTAGGAGCGCCACAACTTGCTGTTTACAGTATCGCCCTAGTTATACCAGACCAAATACGAGGCTTCATAAAAAATCTAAGTAACTTATTATTTCCTAAATACGTTAATTACACACCCGCACAACTGCGGAGCAGTATCCCCAAAAGGAGTTTCCAATTGTTTTTAATCCTTATTTTAATAACTTTTTCTTACATCGCTCTAGCTCCTATTATGTTTTCACTATTATTTCCAAAATATATTACAGGTGTACTCTATTCACAATTACTTGCCCTTGCCATTCCAGCATCGGTTTTTTATATCATTCAAAGTGCACTGAAGTCAGAAACAAACAGCGTGGCACTTTATTACATTCAGCTTTCCAGCGCTGTAGTACGTATTATTCTGACATTGGTTCTAACGTATACTTTGGGAATAGTAGGTACAATTATAGCTTTCGTCGCTTCCTCATACATTGAATTATCTTTTTATTTTATCTGGTTATATTTAGATAGAACGTAAATTTATTTCTGAATTTTTACTAAGTATCTACCTTTACCAGAAATTCTTGTACTGTCACAGTGCATACCTTTAAAGGCTGAGAGAAATCCTTGTAAAGATGAACCAGGCACCAAATCCGTATGCACCTCACCTATAAATACAGCGCTATGCATAGCAATGTCAGGATTATTAAATACATCAAACTCAGCCCCTTCAATATCAAATTTTATAATATCTGCTTTGGTAATTGAATATTGATGTAAAAGAGTTGGTAATGTTACTTGTTTCACTTCAACAGATGCTTTTGATTGAGTATTTTCTAGAGTGGAGTACCCCAGGGCGCTAGCCCCAAGAGATAAATTAATCACACCATCAAACTTGCCCACCGCTGCCTGAACAGGAATTATCTTCGGTATCTCTTTTGTATTTTTAACTAAACGCTCGTAATTCTCAGGAGAAGGCTCTACCGCAATAATGGTAGCATCTGGGAAGCGTGCATGATAATACAAAGCTGTATCTCCAAAATGAGCGCCCATATCAATTATCGTGTTAGGCTCAGCATTCCCTGTCCATTCATATTCCTTATCAATAAATATTTCACGCAATACTGCAATATCCATTGGATATCTTAAGAAAATATTAAGTTTGGTATTACAATACTCAGCCTGCAATAAAAAATCTGTATTGTTTTTAAAAAATTTTCGGGTAATTACAAACCACCACAATGAATACGTAAGTATAATTTGTGTAAGTGCACTTTTCCCTGACAACTGCTTTCCTAAAGTGGGGATGGTTATAAAAAAAGTTTTAAGTAGATACCCCATATATTTATTTAGTAAAAGTGAAAAAATATCCAAGTGCAAATTTACTTCCCTGCCCTGGTCTAAATTTTAAATACATCCAGTCAGCTATAAAAAATAGTACGTACAACGGCGCCCTTAAAATCCTTGGAAAAGAAAGTAGAATTATGTGAGCGGCCGCAGTAAAAGGGCCGTATGCAATAGATTCGATTTTAATTTTTTTTGCGCCGGCTTTATTAAATATAATTTCTAAAGCCTCATGAGTATAACGAAAAAAATCTTTATGGTCAGGATGATACCACATTAAAAATGGTACAAACCCTATCAACTGACCTCCCGGCTTCACAATCCGCACCACTTCATTGGCGATGTGTTGATGATTAAATATATGCTCCATCACATTTAGAAAAAGTACACTGTCAAAATTATCAGTGGCTGCAGGTAAAACATCGGTTTCAAAATCAGTGATAGCTCCAATTTTAACATCAAACGATTGCACTACTGCACCTTCTTCTTTTTTCATAAACCCTATATATGCAGGGTTTGTACCTCCGCCTATATCTATTACTTTTCCCTTTAAAGTTTCTTGAGCAAGTCTATAATCCAGTAAACCGCGTGTAACGCTTTTACCTGACCAGAGGGAAGAAAGTAGCGTTTTGAACATATTTATTATTTAGGAATTGCAACAACAATAAGAGTTTCCATATATTTAGGAGTAAACCACGAAAAGAATCGGTACAAAGCATTTAAAAACTTTTTCTTTATACTTTCCTTAAATCCATACTCAAGAGTATACATAAACCCAAAAGTATCAACAGTAAATCCACATTTTTCAAGTAAAGTACTGATCGTTCGACGATTGAAATAAAATGTATGATCTGCGTTAGTCGGAGGCTCTTCACGCGTTAACTTTCCCGCCATTACAAACAGATTAAAAGTATTGGGTGTAGTCATAATCAGTTTTCCCCCTGGTGCCAAGTGCGCCTTTGCATTATCTAAAAACAATCCGGGATTAACAAGATGTTCAATTAAATCACCCGCAAATATGACATCAAATTTTTTATCAAAATGAAAATTTTCGGCGGCTGCTTTTTGATATTTGTGACGGTCACTCTCCGGAATAATTGATTCATCATAAATTATATCAATTCCATAAACATCAGCAGCCCGGTCCTTTAATTGCTTGTGTGGCCACGCCGGACTAGTGTATGTAATTCCCTGCCCCCAAAACCCTATATCGAGTACAACATCTGTTTTTCTTATAACTTTATCAAGGAGTGCAATCTTATTGTGAACTGTGAATACGTTTTGCATGGTTTGTACTATAACAGAAAACAACTGCAAAATATACTTTAGCTATAAAACAAAACCCCCAAAGGGGTTTTGTTTTAACTTAATAATGATTTTTTATAAGGGTACATCATTACTAAATTTAGGTCCTAAATCGTTACTATTTGAAGACTCATCTAACAGGTCGTTATTGAACCGCCAAAAACCTTGAATGGCAATGTCATTTAGCAAGGACTTGGGTTTATTATATAAGCTTGTGATTTCGCTGTGAGAGAGCGCTCTATTAAAAATAATTACATCATCAATTTTACCTGAAAATGGTGCGATTCTATCCTCACGACCCCCTATTACAAAATCTGCATCTGTATTAGAAATACTCGATGGAACTTCATAGGACATACCAATTGAGACCCCATTAACAAATAATTCTATTGATGTACTTGCAGCATTATAAACCATTGCTACCTGGAACCATTCATTGGCATTTTTACCGTGAAGTGCAAATAATCGACTATAGTCATACCCACTCGGTTCATCATTTAAATGAACACCAACTAGCCCCTCTTCCAAGAATAAAATATACGAGGTTTTGTCAGCTCGGTTCCATTTTGATATTAGGGCCATGTTACCCTCAAGAGTCGTAGGCTTAACCCACATTGCAATTGTCATATCTCCTGAGATATCCAAACCAACTTGCTCTTCATCAGCAATATTCAAATAATCCCCATCAGATAATTGCACGGCACGATTCATCGGCGCAGCTAATAATTGCTGAGAAGCAAGTAAAAATATAAATAAACTCGCGATTATACCATTTATTATGGTTACCTTAGATAATATTTGATTTTTATATATACTCATATATTTTATATCAACTTTTTACAGTTGATTATATTATTTATAAAATTAATTAGTTGAAATGAGTTTTTTAAATTGCTCGACAACTGTTGCTTTATTATACCTTTTAATAACCTGCAATTCTAAAGACACAACATGAGAATAGTGGGCTGGGTTTGTAAGTAAATGAGTAATTTTTTCACAAAAGAGTGCAGTGTCGCCAAAAGGAATTACATACTCCAATAGCGCTTGGGTAGCAGTCTCTCCTACTCCCCCTACATCAAACGCAACGAATGGAGCACCATAAGCCATGGCTTCAATCAATGAATGAGGTGAGCCTTCCTCTTCTGAAGGCATAATGAAAATATCGGCTGCTTGATATAATTCTTTTACCCGCGCTCGTGGTACAGAGCCTAAAAAATGTACCCGGTTACCAACTTCCGAACCATTAATTTCATTTTGTAATTCTTGTTGTAATGGACCGTCCCCCACTACTACCATATGAACTTTGGGGACAGTTATTTGCTTCATTATCTCCGGCAAAAAATGAGCACCTTTTCGTCTCGATAATTTATGTACAAATAATACTATCGGTGCCGTTTCGGGAATTGATAACTCGTCTCTCACAGTCTTTTTAAGCGACACCTCTTTTGTTATTTGTTTGATATCAATCCAATTAGGTATCACCGTTACCTGAGAAGGCTTTAGACCATAGGTTTGGCAATACCCATGAATTAGGGCTTCTGCACCCGTTATTAACCGAGTGATTAATCGATAGGCTACTTTTTGATACCAGTCCTCTTTCCAGGAACGTTTGTATAACCAGGGCATCCCGGCATTCCAATAGAATACCCGCCCACCAAACAGTTTAGTAATTAATCCCGCTGAAATAGCACTTAAAAATGAATAGTGCACATAAAATGTTTTGGTCCCCCGCCACCGCTCTCTGCCAATCAGCCATACATTTTCAAATATTCTCAATAAGGGAAATTTGTAACGCTGCATTATTGCCCAGGGTGGCATTACCTCTGCGCTCGGCTTTTCAATTAATAACGTTAACGGTAACCCTTCATCTTCTTTAAGGGTGCGGGCCATTTCATACACATAATCCATATGTGTACCCGGAGTCACATGTTGCATGATAAAACAAACGGAAGATGCAGTATTGGATAATTTCATACTATGAAAAATAGGAGCTATCAACCAATTCTTGAAGGTTGTTAAAGATTGCTGTTGGAGTGATACGTGGTTCTTCTTGTATCTTTTTTAATTCACTAGGTCGTTCAATTAAAAATGCCAAGTGTCCTAAGTGGATAGGCTGGAGAATGTCATCGTTTAATTGGTTGCCAATCACCATTACTTTTTCCTCTGGTGCAATATCGAGACTCGAAAGAATACTTTCCCAAAACCGCACATCTTGTTTTTGATACCCCACATCAGTGGCAGCATATATCTGAGAAAAAAATTGTGCGATACCTGTTTGCTCTAACATATCTGTGCGCGTCGCTACCGTATTGCC
Organism: Patescibacteria group bacterium; assembly: GCA_040384905.1. Classification (GTDB taxonomy): domain Bacteria; phylum Patescibacteriota; class Minisyncoccia; order Phycocordibacterales; family UBA918; genus OLB19. The sequence goes on along the minus strand of JAZKIJ010000025.1, from coordinate 21,963 downwards.
ACTGGCTACTACCAATCTAAAACCTCTTTGACTCAGCGTTTCTAGACACATATAAGCATCGGGAAATAGCACGGGTTTAGTATGCGAGTTTTTGTACGCTTCAGTCCATTGCGTTGCTAATGTTTCTGCCTCAGCTTCACTCGTTGCTATCCCGAGACGTTCACCCACCATTTTCATATACAATGAAATGTTGTTTTTTAGATGTGGCTTTTCTTTAGTAACTTCGTCATTAATGGCAAAAAATGCGTAGAGTACTGCCTGCATCTCTGCTGGCAAACCACCAAAATGGTAGGCGACTGCTTTGGTTTGGGCCAGTAAACGATCTGACTCAACGACCAGAGTACCGTCGACATCAAAAATAATTATTGGTTTTTTAATGTCAGACATAGAGAATGTATGCAATTAGTTTAGGCCTCTAGAAACCGAAAAGTTGCAAACCCCTCAGCGTATTCAACATGTGATTGATAGCCACGGTACAGGTTTAATCCTTCGATAGATTTTGCTTTTAATATTTCTTTATGTCCCTGACTGACGTGTGCTTTAATGGCATCCATTTTCTTTTCAATGTACGGTGTGATATCAATCCAGTAGGTGGCGTTAAAGGAATTATAACTTGATGGCTCTTCGTACTCGAGAATTTGTTTTACTTTTCGACATGCTGACTTGGCGACATGTGAGGTAATGCGGTGATCCTGATGCGTATCATTACCGTACGGCAAATACACGCGATCGGGTTTAAATTCCTTAACGATTTTTTCAATGCGATTAATGAGTTCAACGGTTTCGGGAATTTCTCCATCTCGATACTCCCAACACTCAACCGTCACCCCCATCACATCAGCTCCAGCCTGCGCTTCACTGCACCGTGTTCCGACTAAGGTTTCATCCATGGTAAATCCACTATCACCACCACGACCACCACCAGTTAATACAATGGTGTGAACCGTATCTCCAGCCGCTTTATGTTTAAGTAACGAACCGCCACAGCCAATTTCTATATCATCAGGATGGGATCCAATAGCTAATATTTTCATACCTGTAATTTATACCTTTTTATACTCAAAATGACCAACAATAGTTACCTCCTCCCAGGATTGCGTGGCTGGCTCTTCCCCGTTTAATTCTGACAGCACCGCTGTTATAGGATTAACGCCAGCCATAGTTGAAATCGGTAATCCGCCAGATAACCGAGGGTTAATTTCAATTAGTTTTGGCACACCTTCACTGTCAGCGCGCCACTGCAAACACACCGGACCGTAAAAACCAATAGTGTGACAAACCTCATTTGACAACGCGATAAGTGATTCGTGCCTGACGGTTTTTCCTTTAATTGATATTCCTCCAGCCAACCCGATTCTCTCTCGAGGGACGGTATATACCATCTGGCCATTTTTGGAACGATAGGCATCTACTGTCCACTCTGTTCCCGGCATATATTTCATGACAATAAAATTCTCTTGGTTTTCTTCTGAGTTTTTTAAATTATGTAATTCTTTTTTTGTCACCTTTATACACCCTCTACCACCGCGTCCTTGACGCGGTTTAATAAATTGCACTTCATCAGCTAACCAGTCCTCGCTCCAATCTCGTAACAGGATAAATGGAATGGTGTTGTCAGGGATATGCACTTCAGCCCATTGGTACAGACCCAATTTATCATCTCCTAAGGTAATGGCGCTTGAATCAGAAACAATTGTTAGACACGGAAGTGAATCTTTGAGATTGCTTACGAGCGGCAATTCTTCATGAACCGTAGGAATAAATAACGCTATCTGCTTTGCTGCAATGATATCGGTAAGCCAATTTGTATAGGCTGTGACCTCCGATACCCGCGGAGAAATTACAAATTCATTAACAAAAAAACGACCAGCCGAAAGAGCATCAATATCAGCACCAATCACCCAAACATCTGGTTCGTTTTGTAATAACCGCGCCGCGTTAATGCCGGCCGGTCCACCCACTCCACTGACGAGAATTATTTTTTTATTTGACTGAGGCATACCATTCCATATTTACGACTGCTAAATGTTTCAGTGACCATAGTTCGGCTTCTTTCTTCCCATTTTCTACCAAACTATTCCATAGTGTACTATCGTTTAAAATTGCTTCCGTTGCCAACACTAGGCCCGCTTCATCGTTTACTGGCACCACCATTCCCGTTTCCATATTTCTGATTGCTTCACCCGCACACCCGGAATCAGTCGTTACAACCGGACAACCCGCAGCCATTGACTCAATCATCGGCATTCCCCACCCCTCCCAACCAGCGGTATGAATATAACAATACGATTGAGCGTACACATTTGAAAGCTCTCGCTGCGCCAGCGCGCCATAAAATTTTACTCGGCTCGACAACCCTTCTTGGTTAAAACGATTGAACATTTCCTCTTTTAAAAAGCCGTCCCCCGCTATCCCAATCATAACATCAGGGTATTTTTTACAAATAGTAGAAGCTACATTCACAAACAACAATGGCTCTTTCTCCGGAATAAGCCGTCCGACAAATAATAACGTTTTACTTCTTTGCCTATTTTCTGTCTGACTAAAAATACTTAAATCAGTTCCAATTGGTATAGAAATTAGTTTACTCTCTTCAATCCCTTGCTCGCGAACAATTTGTGTAAGGAGACGTTGAGAAACCACTCGGATAGCATCAGCTCGTCTCAAAATCCATTTACCAATAAAGTTCATTACGCGATTACCGTACCCAACCTTACTCGTAAACCACGCGGGATTATCAAGATAGTCACCATGCAATTGTACATACAGAGGTTTTCGCTTCAATAAAGAAACCACATACCCCACTACTCCAGCGTAGAGCACGTCTTGAGTAGTGACCAATTTTATATCAGGGTATTTTTTTGTTTCTCTGAATGCTACCCTAAGGGCGTTAAAAAATGCTCCGATAAAACTTTTTCCACCGCCGGTTACTACTACACTTGTCCCTATCATTATTTTTTTAGGAGCACCAACTGCCATGATTACATAGATAAACGTGTGGTAGCTATCATAAAGCGTGAGTCGTTCGTTTAAAGGTGTACCAGGAGTTAAGGCCGACACATCACGACCTATTGCTAAAATAGCTATTCTTTTCATAGGATTTAAGTATACACAATGCGCACTATTTAGCTAAATTGCCTCATTTCTGCCTAGTGCAAGGCAGTAAACACTTTAGCCATTTCTTCTATAACGGTGTTGGATTTGAAAAAGGTTACGCGATTTTTGGCGGCGGCTACCAATTGCTCTCGTAGCGTGGCGTTGGTTTGGATTTTGGTAAGAGCATTATCAACGGCCTGCCTATCATTAACCGGCACCAGTAACCCCTCTACCCCATCAGTGATGAGTTCCGGATTGCCCCCAATGTCGGTCGTAATAATCGGGGTGCCAATATCCATGACCTCAAGTAACTGATGGGACAGTCCTTCATACGCGGTATTTAAAATAAAAATATCTGACGCGTAGACCACAGCGGCCATGGCGTCTCGTGTGAGCGCCCCCACAAAACGTACCTGCTCTGCTACCCCAAGAGTTTTTACTTGTGCTTCAAGTGCCTTTCGTTCCGGACCGTCGCCCCCAATCACGAGCGTCACTATGTCCCCGCGTTTCTTTCGCTCAGCTACAAGGTCAATTAAGGTGCTCATTCCCTTCCACGGCGTAAGGCGAGCGACACTTGATATCACGAAACCGGTAAATAAAAAGTCGTCACGTAAAATCTGTCGATCGTCCATCGGAGCGAGTGGATGGAGGGCACTATAGATAACGCGAATGGTTTCTTTCTTGATTCCCCAGCTACTCACAATCCCCTGCATGTAGTTACTCGGCACAACGACGACGCGCGCTCCACGCACCACTCTCGTTTGGAGCCAGGCCATAAAGCGTACGGGCAGTGGCCGGGGTGACTGATGACTAGTATAGGCATCCAAGGTATCCTTGATACCGTACCGTTGTACTCCCTGCTCCCACGCATAGTCACCACCCAATCGCACCACAAAATGTTTCCGGCGTACAAAGGCCACAATCCGTGCTGGCACCCCCACACTCATGGGATCAAGCGCATAGATAACCGAGCAGTCCGCGGCGGCTTTCCATAACAAGCGCATATACGCGAGATGGCGGATGGCTTTTGGGAGTGAACGAACAAGTCCGTACGGCACCACCGTCACGTCTATCCCCGCCTTAGGCAGTTCATCATCAAGCATCTGCGCGTAGGTAGCGGGTCCGCCAATATCGGGTGGAAAAATACCCGCCGCCAAGAGAATTTTCATATGAGGAAAGTATAGCAAATCACCTCCTACTTCCACAAAGTATCAAATACTTCGGCTTTCATTCTGGCAGCAATTAAATTCCAGTCATATTTTGCAATAGCCATCGCTTTAGCGTCGGCGACAACTGTGGCAACGTTAGGGGTATTACCCAAAATAGCATTCACCGCCTTGGCGATATCAGCGGGTGAATCTTTGTCAACGGCCCAACCTGTAGTGTCTGCATGAGGGTTACGAGTGGCATCAAAAAGAAAATCGGCAATCCCTCCCTCTTGGGTTGCAATTACGGGCAACTCTGCCGCCATCGCTTCTACAAATGAATTTCCCATTCCTTCAGACCGGGACGGTCGAATAAAAATGTCACAAGCTTTTAGATACGCCGGCATAACATCATGCCCAATTTGTCCACGCATTAAAACCCGATCCGTGAGCTGTAGTTCGGTAATGAGATTTTTTAACTGTTCTTCATCGGGACCCACGCCAAACACCACAAATTTTACGTGCGCCGGTAATAACGCCAGTGCCCGTATAACATCATCAACTGCATTTTTATGCACTAACCGAGAGGTCGTAACGAGAGCCACATCAGTAGGCGCGAGCCCCAGCTCTTTGCGTAAAGCTTCACGTTCTGAAGGGCTTTGCACTTTAGTAAATTTTTTAGTATCTACGGCATTGGGAATGAATACTAATTTTCCAGTAGCACCTTTAGAAACAGCCCACCGTTGTAAAAAGGTTGAGATAGATTGAATAACATCCGCTTTGGTAAACGCTTCATTAAAAACTTTTCCAAAGATACGCATCTTACGTTCAATATATTCAGGTGGGTCACCTTCTTGCAGGGTTAACACATACGGTACAGTCGGAAACCGCTTTTTAAATTTAGCAGCAGGAATTCCACAGCTATGAGCCATCATCGCCCAGATACCATCAAAGTGATATTTTTTGTGTAATCGTTTGGCTTCCCAATATGCCTGCCATTGATACGTAATTTTGCATAGGTGCAACGGAAGCTTTCGTAAATCTCCCATGCTTGGATTCTGAGTCGCAAGCCCAATTCGATGAACATTTACATTTCTAATTTTTTCCTCTTTAGGGAGTGTGGAGTCATACCGATTACACAGCACATGAAATTCAAATTCCTCCGGTGACAATCTGTCAGTAATTTCTTTAATCGCAACCTCTGCTCCTCCAATGTGTTTGGGATAATAGGCTAACGAGAAAATTAAAATTCTTTTTTTCATACTTACACTACCGGATTATTTTTACGCTTCATTCGTTCACGCAAAAAATTTCCATAGGTTACCCTTAGCTGATTGGCAAACGCATCCCCTTTTCCAATAGAGCGAATGAGTGACGCTCGACGACTGATAGTTGCAGCACTTTTGGCTTCATACGTATCCATAGCGTAGACCTGGTCCGCACTGCCGATAATCCGATATAAAAATAGTTTGGTAAAAAATGGAATGGTAGCTAATTTTTGATCTGCGAGTGTAATTAAATGCGGAATACGTTTCCCACGGCCAAGTACTGCAGCGAGCGCACCATAGCTTGCAAATAATGACCACTGAAAAATATATGTATGTTCTTTGCGTAATTGACTAGCTTTTCGCGCGCCTAATATGGGGAGTAAAAACTTATCTCTTTGTGTACCATAGCCAACGCGATGCACCGTTACATTAGGTAAATTAAAACTCTCATCAACGGGTATTTTAGAAAATGCACTGGTTACCACATCAAACTGCACCCGAGGAATAGCCCGCATCAAATCCAGCAACGCAAATTCTGCCGGCCCCGCGTGGGGATAAAAGGTGGTCGTAAAAACCAACACCCGTTCTTCGGTATGGGTAACGTTTCCGATATTTGTTTTAGCGTTTTCTATCCACTGTGGTAATTGCTGTTGTTGTTGCCAGCCTAAAGCTTTAACTTTTTGGTTATCAACGCCGGAGGTCAAACGATTCCCCTTGCGTTCCGGCAAGATAATAATTTCATCAGAAAACATGCGGGCCACATCAAGCACGGAAAACGATTCATCCGCTCCTATGCCGTAGCCGTCACCGACACCCTGCTCCCCTACCAACACTAGTCCGGAAACAATATCAGATACGTGTGTAAAGTTTCTAGTTTGCGTTCCCGGTGCAGTCACTGTGAGTGGTTGACCGGCAGCGTAAAGATCTGAAAATATTTTAATTAAGGTTCCGTACGCTCCACTCATTTCTCTCGGGCCATACACATTATAAAAATACGTAATAGCATAATGTAACCCGTACCATTCGGCATAATTTTTTACCAACTCGGTATTAGTGGCTTTAGTCCAAGCATAAGGACTTTGATCCCTACCTTCCCCACCATCGGCAAATTTAGTGGATGAGCCTGCGTAGATTAGTTTTGCTTGGTGTCGGCGGGCAAACTCAAGCACAGCAAACGTTCCAGTTTTATTTAAATCCCACACGAGCTCAATATCTTCAAAGCTTTTTTCCGTTCGAGCATACTCACCCAAATGGAAAATTACATCCGGTGTTTCAGGGATGAGGGTAGCAATATCTTTAGTGTGACCGGTACGATACTCAACTCCAGGCACGTGATTTTCGACACTGCCGGTAAAATAATTATCAAGCGAGATAACGTGATGTCCATCTTTTACTAGTCGCTCACAGAGGTGTGAACCCACAAAGCCAGCTCCGCCGGTGACGACAATCGTTTTTTGCATGTACTGTATACTACCAAATTTTACGGAAAAACGTTACGGATGCTAACTTGGATTACCGAAAGGGTGATTTTTCAGGGGCGTTACTACGGAGGATTTTAGCGAGTTGTTTCGCATCAATACCAGACTGATTGGTTAGTTCTGGGGCCTTTGGTTGCTCTAAAGCAGGCGCACTCACTACTTGTTTTGGCTCTGGTACGGGAGGGTTGGGTGCTGTAGGCGGAGGGGTGGCGTGTGTTTGCTCTAGACTCGCAAAGGTAGCCTCGGCTTCACGATTAAGTTTTTCCATCACTTCACGGTCACTGACTGACGCTGGAGTAAATCGCGGCAACGGGAATGGACGTGGTGGCAATACCCGGTCTGGATTACTGGTTTCGGTATTTTTTAATTCTGCTAAGGCTGCTTTTAGAGGACTAATGGTTTCATTAATTTTTTTAAACGTAGCGGGTTCTGTACGAGGTGGATGATTAGTTTTATTTTCGGCAGGTACCGTTTTATCACTATGAGCCGTTTGGGCAATTTTAGCGAGGATAGCCCGTAAGTCTTCGGACCGTGGTGACGGCGCTGGTTTAGGGATATTTGCTTGCTTTGGGGTATGTGCTTGCTTTGACGAATGAGCACCCTCTTTATGCGGTGGTCGTGGTCGCTCAGTACGGTGTGGTTGTTCTTTGTGATTTTTTACAAAAGGTTTAGGAGCAGGAGCAGGCGCTGGTTTAGCAGTTGCAACGGGAACCGGTGGTTTTTCTACCACACTCGGCACACTCACATGCTCGACACTCGGTACTTGCGGTTCAGCCACTACTACTGCGTCCGACTTAACGGGACTCGCGACGGTCAGAGATGACGTCTGACTCGGGACTGGCGTGCGCACTGGCGACTGGTGTTGCGGGGGTTTGGAGGTGTTTGGCTTGCTGTTGTTGCTTACTGTTTTTTTTTCAATTTTTTCAGGTGTATGCAAATCTGTCACGATTTTTTCTACCTCCAATCGAGGTTTAGTGAAGTTTCGGCGAGAAGCGGCAATTACCATGTCTTTGCAGGACACAGAAGGAACAGCAATCGGTGGCAAGGTCACCGCTGAAAATGGCTGAGACCCAATTCCGTCAATCATCAAGGTCAAGTAAATCTGAGCAAACCCTAAGTTCACTAAATCAGCCGCCAAAAATCGGGGCGTAAATACTGTCTCTAACACTTCAGCATCAAAAGGTCCTACCCGAAACGAGATAGTCGTTCCGACGTTTCCAAACACAGCATCGCGTACCTCCTCTTCCATCTGTTCGATGTACTGGTGGGCAATAATTAAATTGAGGTGGTACTTTCGCGCTTCCGAGAGAATGTTCGCAAACGTTGCATTAGCAAAACTCTGAAACTCGTCCACATAAAAATAAAAGTTAGGCATCTGCTTCATTTGGGCCACCGGCAAATCAGCCCGACTCATAGCCGCCAAATAAATACGCGTCGTGAGCATAGACCCCAATAGATTGGCATTTGTCTCCCCTACCAATCCCTTGGAGAGGTTCATAATCACAATCTTCTTTTCGTCCATACACTTTCGAAAATCAAAACTCGAATGTGGCTGCCCGATAATATTTCGAATCAGTGGGTTTCCGGTAAATTGTCCGATTTTATTTTGAATCGCCGGTAAGGCCTCGGCCGCAAACCGTTCCGTGTAGTTGGCAAACTCATCCACCCAAAATGATTTTACGGCTGGGTCAGTACAGTAATCAACTACTTTTAGACGGTAGGCTTTATCATTAAAAATTCGGTTAACAGACAGTAAGGTAGTATCTGGGTACTCAATCAGTACCAAGAGTGCGTTAGTGAGGATGTACTCCATACGAGCACTCCAGGCATCGACCCAGATTTTCTTAAACGTCGACATCAAGCCCGACACTACTAAGTGCCGTTTGTCCGGACCCACATCTTCCATCACGTTAAAGGAAATAGGGTTTTCCAAATCAAACGGGGCAAAATATATAACGTCATTCACCCGGTGTTCAGGAATATAATCAAGGAGAGTTTCAGCCGCGGAACCGTGTGGGTCAATAAAGGCCATACCTTCTCCATTTTGAATATCCTGCACTGCCATGTTTTCGAGTAGGGTAGATTTACCCATACCGGTTTTCCCGACGACATACATATGTCGTTGCCTATCCTTGGCTTTAATACCAAATGATACATCACGCCCTCGGGCGTCAGTTTTAGCAAAAAAAGTAATTTTTTCAGGATCCAAACTCATGTAGTTAGTATAGCAAATGTCTGTTACGAACCGAAACGAGCATTAGCATACCCGATTAATTCGGTCACGTCCGCATTACGACTATCAGAACCCAAGAGCACAATTGCAATTACTCGCTCGGCACCTTTTACTTTAATTTTATGGAGTGTCACTGACGTTTGTCCGGCAGCAGTGGTTTCACCCACTTTTCCTCCGATAAAATTCTCGAGTCCTTCTACTTCATTAAAATTACTTAAGGTGCCAAATTCACCACTGACGTAGGCAGTTGGTAAATCTTGATTGGCAGTTAACTCAACAATAAATTGTCGGGTATTATAAATATACGTAATTAACCCTAGCAAATCTCGGACAGTGGAGGTGTTATAAGCACTTAAGCCTGAAGGGTCTGCAAAATGAGTATTAGTTAAGCCAATTGACTTAGCTTTCTCATTCATATGCGCCACAAATTCAGCCCGGCCTGTTTGGGACGCGATTACTTCAGCCGCTTCGTTAGATGACTCAACCAAGAGTAACTGCAGGAGACTGTACATAGACACCGTACCCAATCCGCCCAACCGCGGAATAAGAGACTGTACAAACGTTGGCTGGGCTACCGCGACGCGGGCATCGAGATTAATATACTCAGACGCAACAACAGCCGTCATGAGTTTAGTCAAAGACGCAATCGGCGCGACGCTATCAAGATCACTACTAGCAAGGACCGTATTACTTTCTACGTCGGCAATCAAATAATGTGGGGTATCAAGTTCAGGAATTTTTGGTTCGTATAAAAAGGCATCAGGTTGCGCTGGCACTTCGTGCACCAGTACCGGAATTTTTAAGGCTACTAAATTATAAATTTTTTCAGCGTCTTCATCGGATAACCTGATGCCGCCACCCGGAAAATCTGCAGGGACCTTCTCTCCCTTTTCGGTGTACGGCCAACCGTGGATAATAAAGTTGCCTTGGAAGGTAATGCTCCACGGGGTATACATTTGTCCAAATGATGAATAGAGCTTTTGTTTTTTTGATTTGACTTCGTACAATCCCGCCGGAGTTTCCAACCATGAACCTTTGGCGCCTTTAGCTAAAATAGGAACTTGTAACTCGAGCACTCCCTCCTTGAAATACCGCAACTCCATGGTTGCTAAATCTGCCTCGATAAAGGTTTTCGATTGATTAATAAAGGCATCGCGCGTTTCAGAAAAAAAGTTTGGCTGACTAAATGACATCTGCACACCGTAGTTAAGTGCAGTTTGCGCTTGGGTATACGGATTTTCTACAATCACGGGAGCTTGCGCAGGTACCGCAGAAAATAACTGGGCGAGAATCGGACGACCGGCTTCGGTAATAAACGGCTTTGAAAAATATGAAACAGCGAGCAATACCGCTACCGATAAAAATACCGTCACCACTTTGACCGACACAACGTAGGGACTCGGGACCTCGGTACTAATTTTTACAATCGCGGGAGTAAACGAAACGGCATCAGTTTCTACCTGAGGTTTCTTTTTGCGTGGTGGAATAAAAGCGCCGAGAGAGACGGTTGGTTCATCATCGTTGTAACTCACGGCATAAAAGCGCCGAGCGACAGGCTCTTCGTTGTACATACCGACATTGTACCCTACAAAAATTCTAAAAAAGACCTGTTGTGTACAGTGCTTTTAGCCTTTCACTGCTCGATACTCCAAAAACCACTGCGCAAAATTAGCAATTCCGGTCTTAAAATCAGTCTGCGCAGTAAAGCCCAACAATTCTTTGGCTTTGGTGGTGTCAGCGTACGTTTCAAACACATCTCCTGGCTGCATCGGCAACATTCGCTTGGTAGTGGTCTTCCCTAACACTTCCTCTAACTGCGTAATAAAATTCAAGAGTTCTACCGGCTTCCCATTTCCCAGATTTATAATTTCGTACCCAAGTGGCGTATGCACTGCGGCAATAAAACCACGCACAATATCGTCTACATACGTAAAGTCTCGGCGCAATTTTCCTTCATTATAAACATCAATTGGCTCACCCTTCATGATTGCGTCGGCAAATTTTAGCATCGCCATATCCGGCCTACTCCACGGTCCGTAGACGGTAAAAAACCGTAGGCACGTTGTTTCTATCTGATACTGATGGTAGTAGGTGTGAGCAATCATTTCGGCGGCTCGTTTGGTAGCAGCATACACCGACACCGGTTTGTCTGCCGCTTCCGTCTCTTTAAAAGGAGCGGGAGTGGTAGTGCCGTAGGCAGAAGAGGTAGAGGCAAATACCATCCGTTTAATTCCTGTTTCGCGCATCACTTCAAATAACGTTTGTGTTCCCAAAACATTAGCCTCAATATACGAGGCTGGAGCTTCGATGGAGTAACGCACTCCCGCTTGTCCCGCGAGATGGCAGACAACATCAAAAGAGTGCCTGGTGCACAACGACCGCAATGCTTCAATGTCGGCAATATCAATTTCTTCTACTGTTACCTGCGGTAACAACGCAGCCACGCGGGCTCGCTTGAGCTCAACATCATAGTACTGATTAAAATTATCAATGACGACCACCTCATGCCCTTCTTTTATTAGTTGCGCCGCCAACGTACTGCCAATAAATCCTGCTCCACCGGTAACAAGTAATTTCATATAAAAAGTATAACCATGTACTACTTATAAAAGTAGCATTGGGGAATTAATGTTAGTTCATAATTTTCAAAAGGACAGGCATGTATAGTGCCTGCCCCTTCCGTACTACACCCGATAACTCAGGGTGCCATCAACCCAGTGCACCCCGACGTAACGACGTTACGCCAGGATGGTTTTTGCAAACGTGAGCCAGACAAACTCGTCTACAGGTAGCGCGCGCTCCTTCTCTAGCCGAGCTTCTAATTTTTCTACCCCCTCTAACAGATCACCGTCCGGCATGGTTTCCATTTGTTTTTGAAGAGAAATAGACATTATTCACCTCATTCATGAACAGTCGATAATTATTATACAACACTTTAAGCTTCAGGTCGAAGCGTACTGTTTCAATTATTCCGTTTTAGTATTCGCAAAAAGATTTTGAGTAGTCTCTACAAACGTATCGCTAACTCGTTCCCCATTCCCGCGATCAATTTCTCTAAAGTATTGGGCGCGTCGCAACGCGTAGCCTAGCAAGATTAAAACCACACCGATACCCACATACGCATACTGTTTCCAAGCCGACGGTATACCGAGATATGGAAGAACCACTAACAGAATACCTACTAAAAATGTCAGAGTACCTTTGCTCATTCCGGACAGTATACCCCATCCCTCCTATGGTCACAAAATAATTACCTAAACCACCCTATTCTTTTGTTATAAAGTCAAAAAAGCAAAACAACAACCGCAAGGTTGTATGATTTTGCTTTGTTCTTGATTCTGCCCTTCCTAGGCAGAATCAGTAGAACGTTCGCTCTAAGATTAAATTCATATTACCGAAGCAAACCTTTGTTCCGAGTTTGTCCCTTTCCTTACAGGAACAGTAGACCATTTGGATAGTTTCGTTCCTCAACTATCTCAAATGGTTCTACGAAGTGACATTTAGTCACTTCGTAGCCTAGAGCAAACTCCTGGAACCTGTAATCGTTGAGATATCATCTATTGAAGCAAATAAATTCTTAACTAACTTTATTTACACATATCCTCGCTCAAATAAATCACTGGACCCCCTACTACAAACTCAAAATCAGAACAAATTCTCCCTTCTGTTTAACAGTAAACTTCTCCAAAATATCCAAAACCTCAACCGGCGTTCCCACCAGCATCTCTTCATGCATCTTAGTCAGCTCTCGGCCCATATAGACGGTACTCGTTGGGTACAACGTTACTAATGTTTGCAGGGCTTTTACAATCCTGTGAGTCGCCTCCAAAAATACAACCGGGTGATCATACAATTCTAAATCAGCAAAGAAGGTCTCCCGACCCTTTTTACTCGGCACAAAACCCAGGAAACTAAATTGATTCCCTGATACTCCAGCGATAGAAATGGCAGCAGTAATAGAAGATGCTCCGGGAATAGCATCAATCCGAATCCCCGCTGCCCGAGCCATCCGCACCAACATCACCCCCGGGTCAGACACTCCTGGCGTTCCTGCATCGGAAACTAAGGCCACACTCTGCCCCGCTTCTAAATCAGCGATAATAGCTGCGTGCACGGCTTCGCTTGCGTGCGCGTCGTATCGTTTTAATTTAGCCTTGATACCATGGTGTTTCGTCAGGTTGCCCGTTGTGCGAGTATCTTCACACAATACATACGCCACCTCACGAAAAATGCGCAACGCGCGCAGAGTAATATCCTCCATGTTTCCAATCGGCGTCGCGACAATATAGAGTGTTCCCGTTTTTTGCATTAAATTACTTTACCACAATTTTTAAAAAAGTATAGAGTGCGACTAATACTAATCTACAGTAGTATGACTGCAGAAAAAACAGGAGCTCATTCATGACTCTCAATTCTGACCAGACCAATCCGCTACTTACTGCATTCACCAAAGCCCTGATTCACCACGGCACCTACGGCAAAACTCAGACGGTGTCGCTCATGTACGCCAAGATTTTTTTGCGTCGAACCAAGGAAGAAAACGGTCGGCGTAGCCTGCCTCAACTGCAAGCCGATTCGCTTCGGGAGCTCACCGAATCATTTCGGGAGCAACAAGAAATACTTCACGCAATGCTGATTGATCCCGAACAAGGGTTTGGGAGCATGAACAAAGACATGCGTCCGCTTTTAAATACAGCAGACCCATAGCAACGAACCCGCACCAAAAGGCGCGGGTTCATTTTTATTTTGTAGATAACTTTAGAAACTAAAGTTAACGTAAACTCTTCAGATACGAGTGAAAAAGCGTGGGACGCTTTTGCAAGACTCATTGTGATGATTTATGAGTAAAGCGAAATATAGTATCCAATGAGTGGACCGTTCCTGTAAGGAACGGGCAAAGAAAATTATGTGAGCCGTACTCCTTGTACGGTGAACGTAATTTTGCTGTAGCCCAACAAAGTAGCTGATAGCTTACATTAACTTTAGCGCCAACTAAAACCCCGGCCAAAGTGCCCCCACGCCGCAGTGTCCGCATAAATCGGCGCCTCCAAACCCAAAAAGTCTTTTATGCCTCTTGGAGTGAGATCATATCCGGCCACATCTTCAGCAACTCCATCAACCACGGCGACCGCCATCAATGCTTGCGGGTAGCCAATAGCGTACGCGAGTTTTACTAACACATTATTGGCTTCTGGTCGTTGCTCTAGATAATCAACTGCAATCCGACGGGCCATGTACGCAGCTGACCGATCAACCTTGCTCGGGTCTTTACCCGAAAACGCTCCACCGCCCACTGCTACCTCTGGACCATAATTATCAATAATAATTTTGCGTCCCGTTAAGCCCGCATCGGCATCAAACCCACCCTGACTCCAATCCCCCGCTGGATTAATATGATACTCAGTGGCGTTAGGAATAACCGATTCAGCCAAAGAACGTAATTCGGCCTGTGGCGCATTTTGAAAACTGCACACCACCGAAAATACTTTCCCCGCTTCATCAACGGTGACTTGGGTTTTACCATCATACGGAAATACCTCGTACACTTTTTGACACAATGTGCGCGCTAGTTCGTACTCCCGGGGCATATAGGTAGGTGTATCACGTGTCGCATAGCCGGTCATGATTCCTTGATCGCCTGCACCACCCGTATCAACGCCTTGGGCAATTTCCGGACTCTGTGCCACTACATGGGTGCGGATAGCTAATCCCGGCCCAGCAATCCTAGTCACTATCTCATTGATATCAATATCTGTGGCGGTAGTAGTCACTTCACCCGTCACCCACACTTCCCCGTGACTGCCCACTGACTCAATCGCTACGCGACTTTTAGGGTCCTGCGCTAAATACGCATCGAGGATAGCGTCTGATATTCGGTCACACATTTTATCGGGATGTCCCGGCGATACACATTCAGCAGTTTTAAGCATACATTAATTTATATAATTATTAATAAGGTCTTCAGAAACGAGTTCAATTCGAGACGTCCAAATAAAATATGACGAGTCGTACTTTTGTACGGTGAGGATTATTTTATGCAGGACAACGAAGAAGTGGACCGTTTGTGAAGGCCGTAACAAAAACAACGCTAACGCGTTGTATCCAGGAGTCAGATATCTTTCACTATCATATATGATAGTGTTGAACGTCGCACCTTGTTTATAAAAACAGGTTGCGGATGAAGTGGTGAATGTTGAAAACATTCGTCGGGTCAATTCCCTTCTTCATACTCTGGATACAAATATTAAGTTGTCCGTATAGTAACTAAAACAGTAATAAAAAAGTTACTAAAAATAGCGGGGCAAAAAATCGCCCCGCTATCTATCACATCACTCATACCGCCTCTTCACTAACCTCAATTTGATTAACAACAATTTGAGGTAGGATAACAATTCATGGTACAACGGGATTTCTGCCTGATGAACGTGACCGGTGGCCTCAACTATCGCTGGCAACTCAGGATAAAACGTGCGCAAAATAAATTTTACACGCACCACATGCCTCGGTTGAGTACAAAATATAAAGTAAAACTTTTCTTTTGAAAAACGTTCTCTGGCTGTTTTCACGACCCAGTCAATTTCTTCGAGCGTACCGTAATAACGGTATTCAGTTTTATTAGAAATGCCCGTAGCCGTTGGTAGCAACGTCCGCAGATAGTGCATTGACAACGTCGCCAATGTTTTGCCACCTCTATGTTCTGCGTCAGTGCCCGCTCCAAATGCCCAGGTGACCGCCTTGAAATCCTGAACAAACCGGACCGCGTCCCGAATTCGCAGCTTGGTGTTTTCTCCAATATCAAGATATTGACCATCTCCCTTGACCGCATCGTTTGCCAGTACGCAAACAATAATTCGAGCAGCTTGATTTACATCAGACATCCCGAGTCTCCTCTATACTTTAAAAGCCCACCCGGGCTTTTTTCTATTATTTACTATACATTAAAAATACTACTTCGTCAATTCACTCGCTACCGCGGTCACATCCCCTGCCCCCATAATTACGACAACAGATGGTTCTGATTGATTGAGTGATTCACGAATAGCCTGCGCAATTCCGGCTGAAGTTTGCATCACAATTGCTTGCGTACCGTTCGCTTTAATTGCCTCGGCTAATTGTTCGCTACTGACTCCTGAAACATTTTCTTCGCGCGCTGCATAAATTGGCAAAAGGTACACCTGATCGGCTTTGGCATAGGCAGTTACAAAATCGGCAAATAATTCTTTGGTCCGTGAGTACGTGTGTGTCTGCGTGACCACAATAAGTTTTCGATTGGGATACAGTTCTCGCGCACCTTGAATGGTGACTCTAATTTCAGTCGGGTGATGCCCGTAGTCATCATACACCGGCGTACCCAAGACATCCCCTTTAAACTCAAACCGGCGCCACGTTCCCGCAAAATTTTCTAACGCTTCATTAATCACCGGGCGTTCTATATCTAAAAATTCTCCCACGGCTGTTGCTGCGGCCGCATTCATACGCGTGTGTAGTCCTGGTTGCTTGAGTTTAATTGTGAGGTCAAGCGATTTAGTGTAATCAATAACAGTCGCTTCCACCCCTTCAACTATCGGCACAATTGCCGGATCAGTGACGGCAGTGATAATCGCCCCCGTCTCGGGAACTTTTAACGCGAGCTCACCAAAGGCATGCTGGACATCAGCGAGGTCTTTGTAGTAGTCCACGTGCTCATACTCTACGTTGGTAATAACAAGCACGTCTGGATTCAAACTCAGAAAGTCTCGTTTGTATTCACACGCTTCAACGATAGCGTATTTGCTTTTACCCGACCGGAAGTTACTCCCTGTCTTACTCCGCAGTGACCCGACAATCACTGTCGGATCAAGACCAGCCTCTTCTAACACGTCAGCGAGCATGGCTGTTGTCGTAGTCTTTCCGTGCGTCCCGGCAACCGCAATTAAATAGTACTCATTAGCAATAAGCCCCAGAGCATCAAAATAATTCATCATCGGTACCCCGAGCGCGCGAGCCGCGACCATCTCCTCTTGATCCTGCGCCATCGCCTCCGTATACACCACAAGTTCGAGGTCTCGCCTCGAACTTAGGTTGGAGGCTGATTGGGTAGGGAAAAATTGTACGCCTTCTTTAACGAGCGCATCGGTGATGGGACTAGCAGCCCGGTCACTGCCCGAAACCGTTTTTCCGTCGTGGAGGAAAAAGCGTGCCAGCGCGGACATACCGATACCACCGATACCAATAAAGTGGATGTGTTTAGTTTTTTCCATACAATGCTTATATATTTATCGAACTGTAAATTGTGACTCAAGGCTTATGACGTGTGCAAAACGGGAGGAGTAATAGCGTTGACTGAGACCTCACCTCCTTCAGTATCTCCATGTTGCTTTTTATAATTCGATAAAAATAACTCCACTCCAGTAGTATCAACAAACGTCAAAACATATGCACGACTCTTTAGAATAATACTTAGAGGAAACTGTTCTTTTAGATATATTTCAGCCGACTTGTCTTCAACCATTTGCACGTCTTGAATATCCTTCCATAAAAAATTAAGTCGGCCAAGCATACCTTTATTGTCAAGGTAAATGTACTTAGTGACATAATTAAGTTTGGAATCCTTTTTGTGCTCAATTCGATTACCTTGTAATAAGAACACATGCAAAAAGGCAAGTGTCATCAAAAAAAATATAACAAACAAAGCTTGGAGCAATGGTAATGAAGAAAGAACTGAAGATCTAGCTACACTACCTGCAGGACCTAAAATCAGGCCCACGACAAAAAATATCAAAACCAATACAAATATCGCTGAAGCAACCCAAAACATGGACACCATACTCACCCCGAGTGCCTCCTGCCAAAGATTTTTTGGAGTTATTTTTGGTGCTAAGATTTTTAATCTTTTAGACTTAGATAACACTAACGCATCATTGAGTTCTTTAAAAAGAATTTTTCTTTGTAGAAATGTTTCTACAAAATCAATGAAAATATTTTTCTGTCTCATATTAATATTTACTGTACCAAATGTGCATTATATTCAGCACCTTGTTGAAAGTATATTATAGCATATACGCTATACAGTTAAAAAACAACAGACCCCATTATCTTCTTGTTGACATTGCCCATACACGAGGAAAAAGCGTGCCAGCGCGGACATACCGATACCACCGATACCAATAAAGTGAATATTCTGTACGGTGCTTATATTTATAGAGTGATTTGACATAGTAGCGGTATCATATAGTATCAAATTTAGACGTACACAACCATAAAAGGAATACCACCATGCCTATCGCTATCGCCGATAACCCCACCAAAGTGCTCCGGCCCGAAGGCTTCGTTATTGCGATCTTTGATGGCAAAAAAGCGGCTTTAGCGAGCGCCATTGCGTTTACCCATCAGCCTCAACACGCCATCAAACACCTGGTTTCTCCCCCAAGCAGAAGGGGCGAACTCGGTTTTAAGGAAGTCGTGACTAACCCACGTGACTACAATATCAGCGCTGACGGTATTGTAGTGACCAAGAACCGGGCTGCCGCGATGTACAGCCGGGATTGTCCGATTACGTTTCTGCTGGACTCAACCAAAAAAATAGGTGTCCTCCTCCACTGCGGGCGGCCCGCCATGACACCGACGCAAGGAGAGAGCAGTCGCACACATACCATTGTGACGGAAGGCCTAGAGACACTCAAAGCGTACGGGAGTGACGTTAAGGACATCAGTGCCTACATCACGGCCGGCATATGCGCCCAGTGCTTTACGCACAACCTGGAAACCGACCAAGAACTACTCTTTCCCTTCATGGCCTACTACCCCCAGTTCGTTAACCAGAAAACTGGTGGTCTGGACTTGATTGGTATGATTACCGCGCAACTGGTAGAAGCCGGCGTGGCCAAAACCAACATCCACCACGATGAGATGTGCACCAAGGAACATGAGGGACTTGCAAGCAAACGTGGTGGTGATTCAGACAGTAACTTAGTGAAAGCCTATGTGGTGTAAAAAATGCGCAGCCGATACATAATCGGCTGCGTTTCTTTTTTATTCGGTATAAAGTGCTTGGATAAAGTATCGTGCCGTCCGTTCTTTTAACTTCTCCTGTGTGGTTGATTCTTCATCATCTAGTATTGCCCAGGCGAGGGCCTCATCTTTGGTAAATCCGGCGTCTTTTAAAACTCCGAACGTGAGCTGTATCCACTCCTCTGAACCATGTTCGGCTGTACGTAGTGCATGTACTCGACTATCAGCTACCTGCATATCATTATTTCCGAGAATGTCTTCTAACTCTCCCATATCAGCTATCGCCTGTTGGCAGATGTTTTTATTTTCATGCCCCTGGGCAATAAGCTCCGTCCGATGATTGGCAAAATACGCCACAGGATCAGTCGCAAAGGCCAGGGCTTTGAAGTATCCCGACTCCCTATCAATAATGTACATTTGTTCTGCACTTTCTCCCTGCAAGGTAAATTTTTCACTCATACATTATTGAGCCTCTGCATCTACTAACGAATCCACCAACGCCATAAACTCATCGTTACGTTCGTATTCGTTTTTGTATTGGGCGAAACTGGCAAAGGCAGGCGAGAACAGAATAATGTCGCCCGCGGTAGCGAGACGGGTCGCCTCGGCAAAGGCGCCTTTTAAATCGCCCATCACCGACACCCCCGTATCTCCACCATCGAGATATCCGAGTAAATTATCGGTACCGGAACCGGGAATCAAAAAGACATTTTTACAGTGCTCGGTTATCGCGTAGGCAAGCTTCGTGATATCGATATTTTTATCAGCCCCGCCCGCTATGAGAATAATATTTTTATTACCCTGATCAAGTGACTCAAGCGCGACCGTGGTCGCTTGGGGAGTCGTTGCGTTGTTATCGTTATAAATCCGCACATTGTTAACTGTCGCAACTAATTGCAAACGTCCTTCCACTCCGGGGAAGGTTGCCAGTCCTTCAAATATTTCTTCATCAGTTAACCCGACCGCCCGCAAAGCTTCAGTTGCGAGTGCCGCATTTAAACGATTGTGCTCTCCTGGCATTGAGAGCAACATGTCTTCGGGTAACACAGATACATCAGCTAATACAATTTCTTGACCAAGTGTTTCGTTAGGTAACACTTTTTTCACCCACTCAAAAACCGCTGGCGTTGTAATGAAGGTTCCACTATCTTCTTGATGTAAAAATATTTGTGCTTTGTCAGTAAAATATGAAGCCATCGCGTCATCATGACTTTTACCACCCCGCTCGTAGTAATTGAGGTGGTCTTCCATAAAGGTCGTAAACACCGCAACGTTCGGTGAGATACTCGCCCAACCAAATCCTTGCAGTTGCCACGAGTCTAATTCCATCACACACAGTGAATCTTCTTTTACTTCTTTGAGTAATTGTAAATTTGAAACACCCCGAATATTTCCCCCGAGCAACACCGGCTCACCCGTAATGTACGAGAGTACATGGTGAATCATCATCGTGACGGTAGATTTACCGCGCGTACCGGTCACGCCAATAATCGGAATGCGTGATAACTCAGCAAATAACGCCGCACTTTGTACGAGTCTCACTCCTGCCTTTCGTGCATGCTCTAGATACGGTGAGTCCATGGGCACACCAGCAGCCACGACAATAAAATCTTTACCTTCAAAATCTTCAAATCGGTGCTCACCGAGCACATAGGTAATGTTTGAAACTCCATCTAATTGAGCAAGCGAATCTGCCAACTGCTCGGTCGTTTTCATATCGGTCACCGTTACCTCAGCCCCCGACTCGGCCAGGTATTTAGCATCCCCGATCCCCCGTCCGAGCAAACCTAACCCCATAAGGGTGACCTGTTTACCCTTAAAATATTCCTGGAAATTCATATATCTCACATCATAGTGAAAAATATCAATTTAGGCTAGTCCTCTCATGCTATAGTACGAATAATGCAAAAATTTACCTTAGAAAAATATCGAGTCTTCCCGTATGTGGCTTGGTCTCTGATTATTGGCTTCGCGGTGTTTGTGGGGAGTGTTACGTTAGAACTTCGTCATACCATTTCAGAATTAGAAGTTATTACGCAGAATCTGCAGACATCAGTCCCGCCACATACCCATACACCGTAATTTAATTGGTGTACAATTATACAGTGATTGAGTATAAAAAATTTATTCCCTTTCTCCTTATTTCTGTTGTATTACTGGGAGTAGTAATACTAGCGTTATTCGCCGCTGACACCATCACGCGATCAACCGAAATTCAATCGTTCATTGGTAATTTAGGATACGTTGGAGTTATCTTAGTCGCCATCATCGGCGGACTAAATATTTTTGTACCGATTCCCGCTGTTACCCTGACACCGATATTTACCGCTAGCGGTCTATCCTTACCGCTCATTATTCTTTCCCTCACCGTTGGGACCCTCATTGCTGACTACATTGGCTATCTATTTGGTACCGTCAGTCGTTCATATTTATTTAACCAATATCCTAAAATTATTTCCTGGCTGGAAGAAAAAGTTACTACCCGACCACATTTACTCTTTCCGCTCACCTTTCTCTATGCCGCTTTTATGCCGTTACCTAACGAGGTAATAATTATTCCCTTTGCCGTATTAGGCATTAAGTTTCAAAGATTATTTTTACCTCTTCTCTTAGGAAACCTCGTAAACCAATCAATGTATGCAGTTGGGTTTCAGACGGTGTTTAATTGGGTGTTTTGAGGGATGTAAAAGAAAGGAGCTGCGGTTCGCACCAACGTCGTAACTGCCATTGGACGCGCTGGTGGTCACGAGTCA
>JAZKIJ010000024.1:0-1637 GCA_040384905.1 Patescibacteria group bacterium | reverse complement strand
AACATTTCTGCATCCTCAGGTAACGGCGAAGTAAACGGATGGTGCACTGCCTGCACCGAGCCGTCATCTGCTTTTTCAAACATCGGAAAATCTACTACCCATTCAAAAGCAAAAGAATTCGCATCGCTTTTATCAGCCCGTAAATCCGGCTTGTCCGAATTATATTTCTCCATGGCTTCTTTATAGGTAATACGTGGAAACGGTACGGTTTGAATCTTTTTCTCTGGAGCAATGCTAGCCACCATTTCTACCATCATATTTTCTACCAGATTCAAAACATCTTCTCTTTCTACAAAAGACATCTCCAAGTCAAGTTGAGTGAATTCTGGCTGACGATCACCGCGCTGATCTTCATCGCGGAAACATCTGGCTACTTGAAAATACTTTTCTACACCACCAACCATCAAAAGTTGTTTAAATTGTTGAGGTGATTGAGGCAAAACATACATTTGTCCTGAGTGAATACGAGAAGGAACCAAAAATTCGCGAGAGCCTTCCGGGGTGCCTTTGGTCAAATTTGGAGTTTCTACTTCAATAAAATTTTTAGCATGCAAATACTCGCGGAAAAATGTTTCTACCTTATCACGTAAAATTAAATTCTTTAACATTCTTTGGGACCGCAAATCCAAATAGCGGTACTTCAATCGCAACTCTTCACTAATGCCCTTTGTATCTTTATCAATTTCAAACGGCGGAGTTTCGGCCGTATTAAGAATCACCAATTTTTTCATCAACACTTCCACATTGCCAGTTGGCATATCCGGATTTTTTTGTTTGGCTCCGCGCTCATTTACTACACCATGAATCTCGAGCACCCATTCTGGACGCACGTCTTTGAGAAGATCTACCGACTGTTCGTCTAGCTCGCTTGGCACTCCCACTACTTGCACTATACCTTCACGATCACGCAAATCCAAAAAGACAATCTTACCCATATTTCGACGAGCATTAACCCAACCTTTGAGCAAAACCTCCTGGCCAATCTTATCCGCTGTTTCTGTTGAAAGAATACGCATATTTCCTTATATTATTGACAAAATGTATATTTTAGAGTAATTTGTTCCTCATTAGAGTGGTTATAAGCCTACTCGTTATAATGACGAGCTGCTCACAATTCCACTCGGCAAGTAAACACTATGATGACTTTTCTCAGCATCGGGGGCCTTATCCTTCTGGGCCTTGCTGACATCTTCGTCATGGCCTTGCTACTGGATCTCTGACCCTGCCAGTCGCGACCCATTTTCCGTCCCCACCCCGAGGGCCGAACTTGGACCACCGTGGCTGGCGTTTTTGCTTTTAAATGTACAATTCCGCAATTTCTATCAACCTATTTGCATAACCAGTTTCATTGTCATACCAAGCTACCACTTTTACCAGATTTCCACCAACTACATTTGTAAGGCTCAAATCAACCGTCGCGGAATGAGTATCACCAATATAATCTGACGAGACCAACTGTTCGGTGGTAGTCGTAAGCACCCCCTTAAATCTTTCTGTTCTTGAGGCCTCTACCAACGCTTTATTTACTTCTTCTTTAGTCACGTTTTTTTTCAGTAACACCGTCATATCAGACACAGACACCGTTGGCACTGGCACTCGCAAAGCCAAACCATCAAACACTCCTACTAATCCTGGAA
>JAZKIJ010000023.1:0-3272 GCA_040384905.1 Patescibacteria group bacterium | reverse complement strand
TTACCATCATTGCCTTTGTTATCTTTATGGTAATGCGGGCTATTTCACGATTCAAAAAGAAAGAAGCGGTTAAACCAACAGTTACCCCAGAACCATCGGATGAAGTTAAGTTACTGATCGAAATTCGCGATAGTCTTCGTCGAAATTAGTGATGTACTAAGAAGACAAAAAGACGCCTTTTAGGCGTTTTTTTAATTTTCCAATTTATTTAGACAGGGAATGTGCACCTGCTCTCTTCCCAAAAACTAAAAAAGTTTTCTGGTGTGATTGGTTGTTATAGTTATCCCCATTCTTTTGCACCCCTCCTATTTAGCGGTCCTTACTTTAAGCCATATCTCCGTGCCGTAGCCGTTTTTTACATTTACTGCAAAACCCCTTATTATAGGTGTATCACCGCGTCTCCACCGCGATGTGTGTCGGAGGACAAGACACGCAGCGTTATGTTTTTAAAACATACCCTGAGCCCAGTCACATAAACTGGGCAGTCTTTACCTCACCTTGTAGTCGCGCACATTATTTATTAAAATGAAAGATACTACGACTATGGAAATTAAACACATTAAAAAGCGTGATGGATCACTACAGTCCTTCGATATTGTAAAAATCGAACACGCTATTTTAATGGCACTGAAAGAAACTAATGAAGGTGTTGAAGCTGACGCGAGTAAAGTGGCCACTCGGGTTCATCAAAACGCTGTTTCTATGTGTGTCCAAGCGGGCACCGCTACTGCAGAGGACCCACAGTCCCAAAAATGTATCAACGGCTACCCAACGGTAGAAGAAATCCAGGACTTGGTGGAGGCGTCACTCATGGAATTGGGGTATTTTGAAACGGCCAAAGCGTACATCATCTACCGAAACGAGCGCAAGAAAATGCGTGAACCGGATATTTTCCGCAAGCGACCATACCTCAAGCCGTACGAGTACCCTGAACTCTATGAGTACGTTGATGCAGTACGACATTCATACTGGGTGCACACGGAATTTAACTTTACCGGTGACGTCCAAAATTTCCATGTGAACGTTAACGATGTTGAGCGTAGTGCTATTAAAAACACCATGCTTGCCATCGCGCAAATTGAAGTGGCGGTGAAAAGTTTCTGGGGAGATATTTACAAAAAAATGCCTAAGGCAGAGATCGGGGCAGTGGGAGCGACTTTTGCTGAATCTGAAGTTCGTCACACTGACGCCTACTCACACTTGCTTGAAATTTTAGGTCTCAACAATGAGTTCACTAAAATTAAAAATATCCCGGTCATTCAGTCACGAATGAATTATTTGGAGAAAGTAAGTGAGCTCTCAAAAACGAGTGAAAATAAAGAGTACGCTCAAGCGGTTATGTTGTTCTCGTTGTTTGTGGAGCACGTCTCTTTGTTCTCACAGTTTTTGATTATGATGTCCTTCAATAAACATAAGAATTTATTTAAGGGAATCAGTAACGCTGTGGAGGCTACTTCAAAAGAAGAAAACCTGCACGGTATGTTTGGGATTGATGTGATTAACATCATTAAAAAAGAACATCCAGAGTGGTTTGACGCCGAAGCAAAAAATAAGATTATGACTGCTTGCGAAGAGGCGTTTGAAGCAGAAAGTAAGGTGATTGACTGGATTTTTGAAGCGGGGGAACTTGATTTCTTGCCCGCCAGTAACGTGAAGGAGTTTGTGAAGCATCGCTTTAACAATTCGCTTGCATCCATTGGTATGGAACGATTGTTTGATGTAAATCCGGTGTTGCTTGAGGAAACTGATTGGTTTGATAATGAAGTTATTGCTACCAAGCACGTAGACTTCTTTGATAAACGATCAATTAACTACAACAAACGATCGGCGAGCGTGACGAGTGAAGATTTGTTTTAACCTGAGTAGAGTGTCGCACTCTTTATTATTCCGCATTAAGCATTGATTGTATGGCTACAGAAAATAAACCGTGGGACTGGGTAAATGATAATACACGCGCATTTATGGCTCGTGGGTATTTGGTGGAAGGGCAGACAACCGAAGAACGAGTGCGAGCCATTGCAGAATTTGCTGAAAGCATTCTCGGTCAAAAAGGCTTTGCGGAAAAATTTGAAAAATATATGAGCCTCGGGTGGATTTCACTTGCGACACCAGTGTGGGCCAACTTTGGACTAAAGCGGGGACTGCCGATTAGTTGCTTCGGTTCGTTTGTCGGAGATGATATGGCCAACATTTTGCATACGCAAAGTGAAGTAGGCATGATGAGTAAATACGGTGGTGGGTGTTCAGCGTACTTTGGCGCGTTGCGTCCTCGTGGGGCAGAGATTACCCAAAATGGCTACTCGTCAGGGCCGGTGCATTTTATGCAGTTGTTTGAAAAGATTCTAGATGTCGTCAGTCAGGGAGCGACTCGTCGCGGAGTGTTCGCGGCCTACTTACCAGTTGAGCATCCAGATATTAATGAATTCCTTGATATTGGTGCCGAAGGAAATCCAATTCAGAAAATCAATCACGCAGTAACAGTAACGGATGCGTGGATGCAGGCGATGATTGATGGCGATGAAGAGAAGCGAAAAGTTTGGGCTAAAATCATTCAACGTCGTGGTGAAATTGGGTATCCGTATATCATGTTTATTGATAACGCCAATAACGCTCGTCCACAGGTATACAAAGACAAAGAACTGCCAATTTACGCCAGTAACGTGTGTAGTGAAATCATGCTCCCAAGTAATAAAGAGTGGTCATTTGTTTGTTGTCTCTCATCAATTAACCTCTTGCACTACGATGAATGGAAAGACACTGACGTGGTAGAAACCATGACCTATTTCCTTGAAGCGGTCATGACAGACTTTGTGAATAAGCTCGAAGCGATGCGTGATTCTGAAGAGGAAGAAAAGCGTCTGGCGTTTAAATTCATGGAGCGACCATACAATTTTGCGAAAGCTAACCGAGCGCTCGGATTAGGGGTACTTGGGTACCACTCATTGCTACAAAGTAAGGGTCTCGCGTTTGAAAGTGATGAAGCCATCGCAATTAACAACGAAGTGTTTAAGTTAATGCAAGAACGCTCATTTAAAGCGTCTGAAGCCATGGCCAAGGAATTTGGGGAGCCAGAAGTGCTCAAAGGCTACGGACGCCGTCACACGACGACCATGGCTATTGCTCCAACGACTTCGTCTGCTTTTATTCTAGGTCAGGTATCACAAGGTATCGAACCAATCTGGAGTAACTGCTACATCAAAGACGTAGCCAAGATGAAAGTCGTTATCAAAAACCCAATGCTCATCACCCTGCTCGCCGAGAAAGGGAAGGAC
>JAZKIJ010000022.1:0-7646 GCA_040384905.1 Patescibacteria group bacterium | reverse complement strand
TCAAAATATGATTTTTGTGTTACGACATGAAGGTCAGCCCATCACGATTCCGGACACAGAAATTATTGATTATTTTAATTCCACAAAAAAACCCGCTTCTTCATTAGTAGTGGACCCACGTACCATTTCACTAACCAATCAGGTGGTATTTACCGACGACACCTCACAAATTGAACCGATGATTGTAAAACAATTTGCTGGCATACGATTGTAATTATCCGGTGTATAGATAGAGCGCATTGCTTTGACAATATAATATTTTATGGTACTCTGCTGATAGAAAAATCCTCAGGAGTTTGTAGCCGATGTATAGCGCCCATCCCATTCGTCCTCTCCTCCCCCTGATGGCGAGGTGTGGGGAAAAAGTAACATTATGTGTCCTCTTCATACTTTCTGCTGGTGTGGTTTTGCTCTTATCGGTACCGGTACTTATTCTGACAATCGCCGCCGTGATCGCTCTTAAGATCGAACATCCACACCTGCCGTTACTGTTCAGACAGAGACGCTTAGGATTTAACCGGGAAGAGTTCGAGATTCTCAAATTTCGCACAATGCTTCCCAACAGCCAAGTTGTTACCCGGGTGGGCTTCTACCTCCGTATCAGTCATGTCGACGAATTGCCCCAATTGATTAACATCTTGAAGGGTGACATGCGCTTTGTCGGACCCCGACCACTCACAAAAGAAGATTGTGAACGGTTGGGCGGGAGTGAACATTTCGCACGACGGTTCAAACTGCCCCCTGGCTTGGTTGGCCCCGAACAAGTACTCGGGCGGACCAAACAGCAGGAACGGACCGTCGGTTGCAGTATCTTACTCTTTCGCCAACTGCACGATGCTTCAGAGCTGAATCGAATGAAACTCAATTTCATTTACGGTTACCAAGCTTTACTGTGCGTCTGCAAACTGCAAGGCAGCAGCACCTAAAACCTCACCATCCCAACAAACATTGGGGTGGTGAATTTTTTATATAAAAACACCACCCTCTTAGGGTGGTGTTTTTACCTTATTTACTTGAGTTAACGGGGCTCTTGGTCGTTTTCTTTACTCCGCTTGATCCGGCTCGGGCTCTTTTTTTTACTTCAAAGGTTAGTTCATCTTTTTTCATATCTACGCGTACTGTGCCGCCACGAAGCATACCTTCCCCTACCATCATTGAAGCAACCGGGGTAAGAATTTTAGTTTGAATTACTCGCTTGAGTGGACGAGCACCAAATTTTGGATCGTACCCTTCTTTTCCAATGTAATCGAGTACACTGTCTGCAATTGATAGGACAATCTCTTTATGACGAAGTCGTTTGATAACATCTTCAATTTGTAATGCCACAATACTACGAATCGTAGCGGGAGAGAGAATATCAAAGATAACAATTTCATCAAGACGATTGAGGAATTCTGGTCGGAAGAAGCCTTTAAGACTATCCATCACTTTATCTTTAGCTTGCGTGTACTGAGCTACCTCACCCTTATCTGAGGTAAAGCCAAAGTTAGACATCCGGTCAATGTGTTCCGCCCCAATGTTTGAGGTCATGATAATCACCGTGTTGCGGAAGTTAATCTTTCGTCCCTTTGAATCGGTGAGGTGTCCCGAATCGAGCACCTGAAGCAAAATGTTAAATACTTCCGGGTGCGCTTTTTCAATCTCATCGAGAAGGATCACTGAGTATGGTCGGTGACGTACTCGTTCAGCAAAGTTACTACCCTCATCGTGTCCAACATACCCTGGCGGAGAACCAATAATTTTTGACACTGAGTGTTTCTCCATAAACTCAGACATGTCGATACGCAACAGTGCCTCAGGATCATTAAACATAAATTCCGCTACTGCCCGTGACAGCTCAGTTTTACCTACACCTGTTGGTCCCAAGAATAAGAACGAACCAATCGGACGATTCGGATCAGCAATCCCAGCGCGTGATCGCTTGATAGCGCTCGCCACCAAGTTAATAGCATTTTCTTGTCCAACCACTTTTGATTTGAGAATCTCTTCCATCCGCGCTAATTTAGCCGCTTCAGCTTCAAGCATGCGCGATACCGGGATTCCGGTCCAACGAGAAACCACACTAGCAATTTCTTCTTCGGCCACTTCTTCTTTAAGCAACCGGCGACTGCGTTGCAGTTTCTTTAACCGTTTCATTTTAGCATCAAGCTCACGCTCTTTAGTCGGAATCGCGTCATATCGAATCTCGGCCGCTCGGGTAAGATCCGCTACCGCTTCAGCGCTATCCGCCTCTTGACGTAGTTCTTCTAATTGTTTTTTCAGGAGACTAATATCATGAAGTGCTTCCTTTTCGTTATTCCATTTTGTTTCAAGAGCCGAGGTAGTTTCCTTAAGCTCACCAATTTCGTGGGTAATTTCCTTGAGACGATCTTTAATTTTCTTTTTCTGATCCGTCATCGCTTCTTCTTTTTTGAGCGCTTCCCGCTCAATTTCTAAACGACGAATTTGTCGATCTGATTCAACCAATTCTTCCGGTTTATTCTCAAGAGAAATACGTAGAGCAGACGCAGCTTCGTCAATCAGGTCAATCGCCTTGTCAGGCAAGAAACGATCGGTGATGTAACGAGCTGATAAATTAACCGCTGCTACAATTGCGTCATCGGTAATGCGCACACCGTGGTACAGCTCATATTTTTCAGCAATACCGCGTAGGATAGACACCGCGTCATCAATACTCGGTTCATTTACATATACCGGCTGGAACCGTCGTGTGAGAGCAGGGTCTCGTTCGATATGCTTTTGGTATTCTTTTAACGTAGTAGCACCAATCACCCGCATCTCACCACGCGCAAGCGCTGGCTTTAGCATATTAGACGCATCCATTGATCCTTCAGCCGAACCAGCCCCTACAATTGTATGAAGCTCATCAATAAATAAAATAATTTGGCCAGCTGCGCCTTCAATCTCTTTCATGACCGCCTTGAGACGTTCTTCAAATTCACCGCGGAATTTAGTACCCGCCACGAGCAAGCCCAGGTCAAGCGAAAGAATTTCTTTCCCCTTGATTGATTCTGGCACCTGTCCTTGTGCAATTTGTTGGGCGAGCCCTTCTGCGATAGCGGTTTTACCCACCCCCGCTTCTCCGATAAGGACTGGGTTGTTTTTAGTTCGTCGTGACAAAATCTGAATCACCCGTTGCACCTCAGTATCTCGTCCAATCACCGGATCAAGTTTATTATCTTGAGCAAGCTTCGTGAGATTGCGCGTGTATTTACTAAGCGCCCTAAATTTCTTTGGTCGTTCCGCGTCACTCACATGATGTTCGCGAATATCTTTAATCACACTCATGACTTTGTTTTTATCAAGACCAATACGTTGCATGATTTCAAGCGCTGGACCCGGGTGTTCTAGCGTCGCTAAAAAGAGGTGTTCAACCCCAACGTATGAGTCACCCAGTTGCTCAGCTAAAATACCAGAGTACTCAAGACCCTTGGCTAGTTCTGGTGTGAGGTAAAGTTGGTACGATTGAGAAATATTTGAAGTCGTTTCTGATCCTTCTAGGGCTTCGAGCAATAAATCAGTGAACACGATAATATCGATATCCATTTTATCAAGAACAGAAATTACCATGCTCTCATCTTGCATGGAGAGCGCTGTGAGCAAATGTACGGGACTAACATGATTTTGACCTCGTTCAATGGCGAGTTCATGTGCTTTTCGAATAGCCTCCTTTGCTTTGGTCGTGAAGTTGTGGAAATTTGGCATAAGGCTTGGAAATTAAGGCGAACAAAAACAGAATGACAGACACGTCGGGAATCTCAGCAGTAACTCTAGTATACCATTACCTCTGGTTGAGTTATAAACACAATATTACCATGAAATAAGGTCACTGTCAAAAACTAATGGACATTGTTTTTAATAAATAACACAAGCGTATCAATAGTTTTTTGGATTTCTCGAGTGGTGGTGTTGAGTCCTAAACTAAACCTCAACGTGGTGTTCGCCCGATTACTATCGTGGGTAATTGCGTGCACTACTGTACTTCCGCCCCCACCGGCACTACTACAGGCGCTTTTGGTACTCAGAGCAATACCCGCGACATCAAGCGACACTACCGCAAACTCACTATCAATTCCTGGAATAGAGATATTAATATTATTAGCTACCCGATACTCCCCTTGCACTCCATTTACTACGGCTGTAGGAATATTTTCTTTCAATTGAGTGAAAAAATAGTCTTGCAGCACTTTTACCGCTTCAGAATTTTCTGCCCAGCGGGTCTGTGCTAATTCAAACGCTTTTGCAAACCCGACGATTGACGCTACCGATTCTGTCCCGGGACGCAAACCCCCTTCTTGCCCGCCACCATAACTACTATTTTTAAGTGGTACTCGTTTTAAATGAATCAAAGCGCCCACTCCTTTTGATCCGCCAAATTTACCCGCATCCAGGGAAAGCAGGTCGCACCCCAGTCGCGTCAGCTCACACGGAAGCCATAATGGTGCTTGAGCAGCATCCACATGCAAAAAGATTATAGCGTCATGCGCCTTAGAGAACTTAGCGAGAACCCGGCTAATTGCCCCCACATCTTGAATCACACCAATTTCACTATTTACATACGCTACTGAAACTAAAAGCGTGTTTGGCGTCAGGAGATTAGGTAGTTCCGATACAATAATTTGCCCGCCCTCGTCAACGGGAGCATAGGTAACTTTTACTTCGAGCGTTGCTAAGTACTCAAACGTTTTACTCGTTGCCGGATGTTCAATAGCGGTTGTGATAATTTCTATCTGGTCGTACGGGACCCCACTTTCGTGACGCGCTTTAACTGCACCCAGTATCGCCAGATTGTTACTTTCAGTACCGCCACTCGTAAACGTCACACACTCCGGCTGTACCGAAAGTAAACGGGCGACATGTGTCCGCGCCTGCTCAAGCGCCGCTTTAGCTTGCTGTCCCTCCGTATGAATAGAGCTCGGGTTGCCATGGGATTCAGTCAAATACGGCATCATCGCTTCTAAAACTTCAGGGCGCAGGGGCGTGGCTGAAGCATGATCTAAATAAATCCGGCTAAAACTTTGTTCTAAAACCTCATCTGCTTTGTTGGCTGCGTCAGAAAAAACCTCATCGTACGAAATGTACGTTTCGGCATTTTCTTCCTTGCCGTCGCGCATCTGAGGCTTTATACCAAATTTTAGATTAGCTTCGATTAAATTTTTTAATCTCTTGGGAGAAAGTGTAAACATTTTTAAATCATGACACAGGGTGATATTTCTGTAAATATCTGCTATACTCCCCATACTTATAAGGGTCAAAGGAGGCTCTCCGACCAATAATTAATAGCAACCACAATTTCACATGGCAAAAAATATTAAAGCAGCAACACCAAAAATCACCAAACGTCCACCAATTGTGGTTGTAATGGGTCATATTGACCACGGTAAATCAACGCTTTTAGACTATATCCGCAAAAGTAATGTGGTAACTGGTGAATCGGGTGGGATCACCCAGCACCTCTCTGCCTACGTAGTTGAACATAAAACAAAAGATGGCGCCCACGAACACATCACGTTTTTAGACACTCCAGGACACGCTGCCTTCCAAAAGATGCGCTTGCGCGGAGCTGACGTTGCCGATATTGCTGTGCTCGTGGTTTCAGCAGAAGACGGGGTAAAGCCACAAACCCTAGAAGCCTTAGAATCCATTAAAGCCGCCGGCATTCCGATGATTGTGGCGATTAATAAAATTGATAAACCAGGCGCTGATATTCCGCGAACCCAAGCTAGTCTGATTGAACACGAAATTTATATTGAAGGCATGGGGGGAGATATCCCGTGGGCACCGATTTCAGCCAAGGCTGGTACCGGCATTAGTGACCTCCTTGATCTCATCATTCTCGCTGCCGACGTTGCTGAACTCACCGGTGACACCAACGCTCCGGCAACGGGAACTATCATCGACGGGAAAATGGATGCTAAACGAGGCAACACCGCCACCCTCATCATTAAAAACGGCACGCTTAAGTCGGGACAGTTTGTAGTTTCTGGTCATTCCTTTGCACCCGTCCGCATTATGGAAGACTCATACGGAAAAACTCTTAAAGAGGCTACCCTCTCAATGCCCGTTGGTATCGTCGGATTTACCACTATCCCTAAAGCCGGGAGTGAGTTTTATACCGTTAGTAGCAAAAAAGAAGCTGAGCTCGCATTACTTAATACCGAAACTCCTGAAGTAATTGCACACAAAAAAACTAACCTCCCAACTATTCCAATTCTTATTAAGGCCGACATGTTAGGCACTATTGATGCCATTGAACACGAACTGAATAACTTTGTCTCAGACCGAATCAGTGTGCGCATTATTGATACCGGGGTGGGAGCGATTTCAGAAAGTGACGTCCGTAATGTGAGCGCGACACCTGACGCTATTATCGTAGGTTTTAACGTGGCGGTTGAACGCGCGGCAGCTGACTTAGCCACCATCCGCGGAGTAGAAATCGATACGTTCTCTATCATTTACGAACTATCAGATTGGCTAAACAACGCCCTTAAAAACCGAACTCCGAAAAAAGAAGAACGAGTGGTAATTGGTCACGCTAAAATCATTAAACACTTTAGTACTCAGAAAAACACCCACGTATTAGGAGGACGGATTGAAGACGGCATGATGAAATTAGGCGCTCAAGTCCAAATCTTGCGTCGTGACATTGATATGGGACGAGGCGTTGTCAAAAACCTGCAACAGCAAAAATCTGACGTCAAACAAGTGGACGAAGGAGAATTTGGTATGCAAATTGATTCCCGCGTAGAAATTGCCCCCGGCGACGTACTAGAATGCTTCGAAATGGTAATCTCATAATTATGGCAGCACCCTCATCATTTGACCGCCATGACCGCGCCGCGTCTTTATTAAAAGAAGTCGTCGCCAAGTTCATTCAACTCGAAGCCAACACCAACCCGATGATTACGGTGACGCATGTAACTGTGTCTCCTGACTATCGCAAAGTAACGGTGTACGTGACGACCATCCCTGACGGACGTGAAGCTGACGCCTTAATTTTCTTAAAACGTTCAGCGAGCGAAATGCGTGGCTACGTAAAAAAACGAACCAACTTAAAGATTATCCCCCACCTCGAATTTGCCTACGACTACGGCGAGAAGCACCGCCAACATATTGATGAGATAGCCAGGGACATCGACGAAACCAGCCACAAAACAAGCGAAGAAGTAGTAGATGAATTATTGGATTCTGGAAAAGAACCAAAGAAAGAAATAACTGACAATATGTAAATATAAAAACCTTTCAGTTAACTGAAAGGTTTTTATTTTTGAGACCGAGGCGGGATTCGAAACTTACAGTTTCAGTACAGGTTGTCGCTACTTTTGAAAAGTAGCTGGCAACCTTTTCGAATCCCGCCACCAAAATAAAAACACCCTAGACGGGTATTTTTATTTTGAGACCGAGGCGGGATTCGAACCCGCGAATGGCGGTTTTGCAAACCGCAGCGTTAGCCCCTTCGCCACCCGGTCTTGTGCCTGGCACTATACCATTTTTTTTATTAAAAAAGAAATTGTATTCCACGTACAAAACGTGCTACCATACCGCCATCACGAATGATTTATTTCAATCGTGTCGTGCCAGGGTGGTGAAATCGGTAGACACGCAACACTTAAAATGTTGTGATCGAAAGGTCATGCGGGTTCAAG
>JAZKIJ010000021.1:331-7612 GCA_040384905.1 Patescibacteria group bacterium | reverse complement strand
CCAACAAAAATCCATCAGAACCCGTGTACCCGCTTTCAGTCTTAAGTGCAGCTACAGCATAATAAAATACGCCACTGCCTCCCGTTTCTTGCGTGAGTAAAAACACCACATCCTCCTTGCCGTCATTATTTACATCACTTCGATATTCGTTCCCGAAATAACGCGTTGTAACCATAGAAGCAGAATCAGGCGCTGCGGAGTTTTCTGCCACTCCGTCAGTAAGCTTGATACTCATTCCATCTATGGTGTACGCAATATTTTTATAGTCCATTTCAATTGGAGTTGGTTGCTCTTTTTCACTAGTAGTTGTCAATTCTACAGGAGATGAAGGTTTGAGAAAATAAAGGGCGATAATAATTCCTACTACTACCACAATTCCTACAATTATTTTTATCATTACCTCAGTGTAAACTAGCTGGTTTTAAAATGGAAATGAATAAATCATTATTGCTACTACGTAATAAACAAGGCAGCATTAATTGACTTTTTATA
This sequence comes from Patescibacteria group bacterium, assembly GCA_040384905.1. Classification (GTDB taxonomy): domain Bacteria; phylum Patescibacteriota; class Minisyncoccia; order Phycocordibacterales; family UBA918; genus OLB19. The sequence goes on along the minus strand of JAZKIJ010000021.1, from coordinate 7,120 downwards.
ATAATAGTGTATAGTATAAATTGAAACGTTCACCAAACACCGGAGTACTTGAATGATGCACTTTCCCAATCCGAATCTGGATGAAGGCCAGAGCGGAGATGTAAAAGCCATGCAAATGGCCGACTTGCGAGGTAAAATCCGCAAACTGATAGAGGGCAGCGGTGGCTACCCTGACTGGTCAAAGGCCCACGAGATTGGCCAGTCCCAGATTCCCACCATGGCCGCGAGTACGATCATAAACTTTGCCTACGGCAAAACCAAGAAACCTTCGTCGTGGACTCAACGCACCCTCGCCGCCGTCACCGGTTACAAAATCATCGGTGTGCCTACGGAAACCATCGTTCCTGGATCCATCAGCATCGATTGATGCATTAGAAACGACGCACAATCGCCCCCACACCAAGTGTGTGCGGGCGATTTTTTATTTTTTGAGGTAATAAATATTTAAAAATAATTTTTATACCTGTCAATGAAAGACAGCGCCATATTACGCGTAATAAAAAGTGGACGTCCGCATTACAGAAACTTGAGATTATTTAAACTAATCAACTATACTATGACTAACACCAACCATGGATCTGCAACAATGGATGAACAAAAACAACGTCAACAAACAGCTCAATCTGGACAGAGTTCAGGAAAAGAAAATAACCCTGGAAACTTTGCTAATGACCCCAAACGGGCGTCTGAAGCTGGTAAAGAAGGTGGAAAAAACAGCAAAGACAGTGACCGTACAAAATAATTAAAGTAGCATGGTGACACAACCAAAAGAAAAACCTCCGGCCGGAGGTTTTTCTAATTTCCTATACGCGTCTAGGTCTCTCCCTGATGGAACACTATCTTTTAAATAGCAGCTCCATCAAGACCACGATCGCTTATATACTTTTCAAATACTTCAGGGTGTTTACCCTCCATGCAGTCTGCCACAAATGAATCTGAAGCTTCACTACTTTCAAACGTCATATAGGCGAGCGCTCCTTCACATACAATTTGTGGATTGAGTTTTCCTGCCATTTGCACTGGCTTGATTGGGGTAAATTCAAACGAATTAATCCAGGCCTCATGTTCAGTATAGGTGCGGGCAGTTTCATCCATAAACGATACCTGAGCGACATAGATTAGATTAGCTTGCGCAATTACATAAACCTGTGTTGGATACAGTCCATCAATACGATACGTCACGGCGTTAGCTCCCCCCACTATTGCTTCAACGGGTTGCCCGAGGGCGAGGGGAATATTAGAAACTTGAGCGTTTGCTTCGACCCATTGGGCTGGCTGTAGTTTTTGGTCGTTAGCATAAATAGAAAGCATCCATGATGGTGAACCTTCTCCCCCTACGCGACTCTGTTCATCTTGGTAATCTGAGGTTGGCAGTAATCGTAGAGTGCGCACCGGCATAGGCTCGCTTAAGGTATCGGGCATTTCAAGCACGGTATAGCCATCATTCCCGGCTGGATAGACAAAAGTTAACCCTTCCTCTGGTAACGTATAGGTTTCAGTCTGTACGTCAGCGGGAGCTTCCATTTCATCCCCCTGCTTTTCATTATAAATAAAAGTATTAAACGCAAAAAACAAAACTCCTAACCCTACTACTGTAGCTACAATGATCAAAATGTATTTCATAAATATAAGTGTATGCCGATAAGACGACCCACACTCTTTACTCTTACACATAGTAAAACTTCTACTTTTTTATAATTTTAAAGGCGTAATTATTTAATAATTTTTAGTGAGTTGCACATGATATTTCTCTTCAAAAATTGTCCACAACGATAAAAAGAAAGCCGCAATAATGGGACCAATAATAAATCCACTTACACCGAATGTTGCCAGACCACCGATAGTTGAAAGCAGAACTAACGCATCAGGCATCTTGGTGCTACGACCCACGAGTATTGGGCGCAAAAAATTATCAATTGAACTAATAATAATTGCTCCCACCAATATGATAATTACTCCAGGCAAAACCGAACCGGTAACCATTAAAATAATCGCAGCCGGTAACCAGACTACTGCAGTTCCGAGTAACGGAATAATAGCGAGCACTGCCATCGTTACCCCCCAGAGTACAGGATTAGGTATACCCACTATCCAGAACAATACTCCACCTATAATTCCCTGCACCACTGAAATGAGTAACGTGCCTTTAATAACCGCTTGTGTGGTTTCAGAAAAGCGCGAAAATAATTGTCGTTCATAATCATCACCGAGCGGTAGATGGTGTCGAATCAATCGCTCTATCGTTTTACCATCTCGCAAAAAGAAAAATAACAGGTAGAGCATCACTACCACTTGAATTAAAAACGTTATGGTATTTTGACTAAATGATACGAGTGACGAAGCTACCACCTGGGAAACACTCGCTGCCCAATCCCGCAACCGATTTTCAACATTTGCCTGCGATATTCCGTATGGTTCCAAATATGAAGTGACAATTGAAACCCGAGCCAAAAAACCTGAACTATCAAAATCACCATCTTCTTGAGTTAGCGTTTCATACAAAGAAAGAGACTCGGACACAACCATACTTCCAATTGAAATAAGCGGCACTAGCACCACCAAAACAACTAACATAACAGTACTCACTGAAGCAAGCGAGTCCCGTCCTTTATATTTCACTTGTAAATATCTATATACTGGATGAAATACTAATGCAATAATCACGGCCCATAATACCGTTGTGAGAAATCCTCCCAACATGTAAAAAAATAATAAGGTAGTAGCGGCAAGCAATCCAAAGAAAAAGAATTGCTGAATATAAGCAAATTGCATACTTTAGTATAACAGAAACGAATTGTAACCGTTTTCCCAAATTTATCCGGTAGAATCCCCGGCAAGCTCCATTATTCCGTCACTATTCGCACCAAAGAAACATCAGCCCCCTCCACCGCCACATACACTGCTCCATCGATGGGATCAACCGCTACATCCCGCACGCGCCAGCCTTCTTCTTTTAAGAGCGGTGATTCTTCCGTTAAACCTGAGTCAGTTACGGTAAAGCGAGCGAGGTAGCGACCGGCGAGACCGCTCACTAATAAACTACCGCGCCAGGCTGGAAACATATCACCGGTGTAAAAAGCCATCCCCGCCGGCGGAAATCCACTGGTACCACATGACCACACAAACACTGGCGGCACAGTGTCAGGACGCTCTTTTGGCAATACTCCAAACGGTCGCCTGGTTACATAACTACACGCTTCGTGTGCTTCGGGCCATCCATAGTTACCACCGGCTTTAATGACGTTTATTTCGTCCCCTTGAAACTCCCCATGTTCACTGGACCATAGTTCAGTTGTTCCCGGACGTAGCGTTAACCCTTGCGGGTTGCGGTGACCATACGAGTAAATCTCATCAAGTACCGCCGGATTAGTTACAAACGGATTAGTCTCCGGAATACTTCCGTCCCGGTTCAAACGAATAATGGAACCATACGGATTTTGGGTATTTTGTGCCGTATGATCTTCAAAATTCTTATCTCCTCTGTCACCTAACGTGAAATAAATAAACTGATCCTTAACTACAAGCCGTGACCCAAAATGCGTCCCCCCGCTTTGATACGGTGCCGTATACAAGACAGTCACATTATTTAGACTCCTTGTAGCCATATCAAGCTGTGCACTTGCCACCCGCGTAGCGTTGCCCCCATCGCCTGCAACAGCATAGGTAAGGAAAATAGTCTGGTCTTGTGCAAACTCAGGCGACACCGCCACATCAAGCAGTCCTCCCTGACCCTGGGTAGTAACCGCTGGTACATTTTCAATAGTGATAACTGTCTTTGACGCAGTATCAATCAGATAGAGTTTTCCTAATCTTTCAGTAGCCAGTAACTGCGTCGTACCCGGAATAAACTCCAGCCCCCATAATTGCCCCACCCCTTCCGCAACCGCCTCTACCACAACCGACCCCACGTTCTCCAACTCCTGCCGCACCGGCAATTCCACCTCCGGCACGGAAGTACGATTTGAGTAAGTAATATAGCCCATTACACCCACTCCGATTATAGCGAGGAATATAATTATACCAATAATTTTTAATCCCTTTTTCATATCTCCATTTTACACTAGTCAGGCAACGTGGAAACTCCGTTTCGTTCCTGACCTTTTTCATACGTAAAAACGCTAAGCGATCCTGAGGGTTCAAGATAGGCTTTTTCAACCGCACCAATGTTTCTAATATTTTTTTGGCGTAACTGCATACACAACTCCTCCATCGACATCTCTTCCGCCCGAAGTGATGCCTCGATAACTTCTCCTTTATCGATTATTAGTATTGTTTTTCCTTCTACAACTTCTTCAACTGAAGGTGACACATTAGTGAGCGCATTAAGTAATCGCTGCATAATTACTATGATTGTTATAACAAGAATCCCATAGGTAAGTGGTACATCATCATAAAACATAGGATCACCAACAGCTGAACCAAGTGCAATTATGACAACAAACTCAAAAGGAGTGAGCTGTCCCATTCCCCGCTTACCCATAAACCGGGCAGCAAAAAGAGTGTACCCATACATAATTACCGTGCGGAAAATAATTTCAAGCATGAATAATGGAGGGTGCTCACCAATAAACATACGCTGAAAATCAAACGGTATCATTTCCATATATATATACTATTTATACTTCCTTAAATAAAGTATAACAAACGTTTTATAGTACCTCGCTGCATTGAATATTCTTAAATAACTATACTATAATCACCGTATGATCTTAGATATTTACCTAAAACGTTTACTTGGCATTCACGACAAGCCAAACCTCATAGTGTATAGAAGCTTTTCTAACAAAGACTCTCTCACTATCATCGGTCGAGTCGTTGAAAGTATTGAAAAATCAACATCATCTTCACTTTTAGGAAACGCTCTGTCCTTGCTACGTAATTACCTAGCCAAGCCGTACAATAATATTGAGGTGACTATCATTTCAGATAGTAGCATCACTAAAGCCATCACCAATGTTAATGGCATTTTTGAAGTTGTTGTCCCATTAACAAACAATATACGCGTGAAGCTCGGGGAGAAAATTCTATCAGTGGAAATTGCGGCCTCGTCTAATAATGCCGCGTATGGAATAATCTCTGATATTGATGACACTATTCTTATTTCAAATTCGGCTCGAACATTAAAACTGCTCTATCTCCTCTTTACAAAAAATGCACACTCTCGGAAACCTTTTCCTGGAGTGGCCGAATTCTATCAAGCCTTAGTAGAAAATAATAATCCGATTTTTTATGTATCATCGAGTGCCTGGAATATCTACAACCTTCTCATTGAGTTCATGGAAATTAACCATATTCCGAAAGGCCCGTTACTTCTAAAAGAAGTCGGTGGAGTTCGTTCCATATTCAAGACGGCGGGAAAACACGGACACAAAAGTGAACGCATCAAAATGATCCTTGAGAAGTATCCTCATCTACCGTTCATCCTCATTGGTGACAGTGGCCAGCGTGATGCCGAAATATACAGCCTCATCGCCAAAGAATACCCTGATAGAATAAAGGTAATTTATATTCGTGATGTAACCCTTAATGAGAATGAGATTGTAAAAAAAGCTATTAATACCTTAGAAAATAAAGTCGAGTTGGTACTCGTAAAAACTTCAAAAGAAGCAGCAGACCATGCTCTGCAAAAAGGATATATTACAAAGCGAGAGAAAGAGAATATTAAAGCGGGTGTTGTGATGGAACAGTAGTTCGAGGAATAATCATGCGCAGAGACTGCGGAATTATCTTGTAACGTAATGGAGTCTGTAGCTTTATAACTTCCCCATCGAGTGAAACCCATACCTTGGACTTATTAGCATGTATTTCAATCTCATCAATTGCTGTTGTCGTAAACCCTAATTGGTTCTTTACATCCATAAACATAGAACGGAAAGCTAAAAGAAATATCCTCCATCTACCCATGTCTTTCGCTATAGAAAGTTGAAGCTTGCCTGAAGTAAAATCCTGCCTGCTTGATAATACATCCAGTCCACCAAAATCAAATATATTGTTTCCTACAAATATGAGCGGTGTTCGCACCTTCATTTCTGAATCATTTTTTTTAATCACAAATGAATACGAAGAATATTCTTTCATACATTCATACAGTGACATACCAAAAGCTGGCCATTTTTTCCATGATTTTTTCTGATAGGCTGTCCTTCGTTTTATTATTTGCGTATAAAATCCAATGCAGGAGAAGTTTACAAACGTTCGGCCGTTCACCTCAGCCGTATCAATATTGATAGTTTCACCCGTCATGACAGCATCAAAGGCTTGGGGAATATCAGTACCGATACCAATATGTTTTGCAAAATGATTGAAAGTTCCTGCTGGAATGACCGCCATACGAATGGATGAACCCGTCAAATAATTTGCGACCAGGTTAACCGTCCCATCACCCCCTACAGCAATAATGGTTCCTGGAGATAGTAACTTCACTTTTTTATCAAACATTTCTTTTTCCAGAATATCTTCAACAGATACAGTAGTCACTTCAAAACCATATTCTGTAAGCGAGACTATCCCCTCCTCAATTTCTTTTTGTATTTTCTGCTCACCCAAAGCAAGACCAGATTTTGAGTTCCTAATAAGAAGGATAGGTTCCATATATTAACAATAGCTAATTAGAGAATAAGGTGCAAGATAAGGAGGCGTTTAAGTACCTAACATTTTAGGAAGTATATATTTTTCTTGAGAAACATAAGGGTTGTGGTGTTATATTATTTACACAGATAGTCTTTATATCTTTTTAATATTTACTTGTTTTGCAACAGCTCAAAAATTGACACTTGATCTTCTTGTGAT
>JAZKIJ010000021.1:0-321 GCA_040384905.1 Patescibacteria group bacterium | reverse complement strand
AGGCAACATCATGAAGGGACTTTTGACTCTGACCATTGCAATGGGACTTGTCGGTTCCATGACCGCAACTGCCAACGCTAACGGCGAGATGTGCACCAAAATTGAGAATATCTGCAACGGCGGCTCCTGCCGTACTCTCGTCTATGGCAACGTCACCGGCGGCATCGTATACACCAGTGATCTTTGGTTGGAGGTTAGCCGTTAATCTTACCTACACTGATTCTTGAGCAATGAGGGGGGCGCTTGCTTTGCAGGCGCCCTTTTTTATTTAATATTCTTACTTTTGACGGAGTATTTATTTCAGAATAAATGTAGCTGGGA
>JAZKIJ010000020.1:0-5146 GCA_040384905.1 Patescibacteria group bacterium | reverse complement strand
TCCTCCTCCAGGCACAATACCCTCTTCAATCGCTGCTCGAGTTGCATTCACCGCATCTTCGATTTTTAGTTTGAGGTATTTCATTTCTGTTTCAGTCGCGGCGCCCACTCGGATGACAGCTACCCCACCAGTTAATTTAGCAATACGCTCTTCTACTTTTTCTTTATCAAATTTAGAAGTCATTGCTTCCATTTGTGCCTTAAGGGCTAGTACTCGATTATCAATTGATTCCTTGGTGCCAGCTCCACCAACAATCACAGTATTGTCTTTAGTGGCAACCACTCGATCAGCCCGACCGAGGTCGGCAAGTTCAACTGTTTCCAATTTAAGTCCTACGTCTTCGGTAATAAGTTGTCCGCCGGTGGTCACTGCAATATCTGCTAATACTTCTTTTTTACGATCACCGTACCCAGGAGCTTTTACGGCTAACACAGAAAATCCACCTTTGAGTTTATTTACAACAAACGTAGCGAGCGCTTCTCCTTCAATGTCGTCAGCAATAATAACTAATTCCTTTTTCCCCGTCGCGGCAATTTTCTCAAGGAGCGGAAGGATTTCTTGCACAGAAGAAATCTTTTTGTCAGTGATTAATATATGAGCGTTTTTGTACGCTGCTTCCATGCGTTCTGGGTTCGTTACCATGTATGGTGACACGTACCCTTTATCAAATTGCATCCCTTCGGTCAGTTCTGTTTCAATCCCAAACACTTGAGACTCTTCAACGGTCACCACTCCATCCTTCCCCACCTTATCAATAGTCTCAGCAATTTTTTCTCCCAACTCAGCACTCTCGGCTGAAATAGTAGCTACTTGTTTAATTTCATCAACCGAAGTGATTTGTGTCGCCATCGCGCGCAGTGCAGCGACCACATCAATCGCAGCGTGCTCCATACCATTACGAACGGCCATAGAGTTGAGGCCCATAGTTGTTTGCTTGAGTCCTTCATTCACCAAAGCCTGCATAAGGACTGTTGCTGTAGTAGTTCCATCTCCCGCTAGTTCGTTCGTTTTATTGGCGACTTCTTTAATAATTTCCGCTCCCATATTTTCGAACTTGTCTTTGAGCGTAATCTCTTTAGCAATCGAAACACCGTCGTTGGTGATGGTGGGCGCGCCATAGCCTTTATCTAAAATCACATTACGCCCACGGGGGCCTAACGTTACCTTAACTGCGTTGGCTACCGTATCTACTCCCTTTTGTAATTTCTTCTTCACGTCTTCTCCGTATATCACTTGTTTAGACATAAGTATTGATATTAAACGCTAGCTGGTAAAGATTCCTAGAATACTGGCTTCTCCGACAATAAAATATTCTTTTCCGTCTACCTTTACTTCGTCAAAACCATATTTTGAGAAAATAACTTTATCTCCGACGGAGACTTCCATGGCAATTCGTTTGTCGCCATCTTCATTCCATTTTCCAGACCCAACGGCAATAACAATCCCTTGCTCTGGTTTTTCTTTCTTGGCTGAATCCGGAATGATAATACCTGAACTTGAAACCGTCCCCGCTTCGGCATCAGTTAATGGACGGACAATCACTCGGTCTCCTAACGGTCTAATCGGAGTAACGCTCTGTGTTGCATTTTCTGACATATTTTGAATGTTACAAGTTTACAATAATAAAAGTTTCAATTACTCAAAGAGCCATGCATCAATAGAAAACTCCCCAAGCGAGGCTATTATACGTCAAATAAAACAGTCTGCAAAATTCCCCAAAGCGGTACCTACGGTACCGCTTTTTCAATCTTTCAATATCCAGTAATCTAAGGGCTTTCAAAATTTAGTACAGTGCTAGGAACGCAAGAAAATTTTGTGTAAACGTACTTCTTGTACGGTGGAACAAAATTTTTGCAGCAGTGACAACGCAATGTGCAAATTTTGGAAGCCCTCTCTAAGAGTGTTGACGAATAAGAGCTAACGCGCCGTAAAGCCCGGCCTCATCCCCTAAACTCGCCGTCGTAATAAACGGACACTCTACAAAACTATCCAGTACCTGTACCGTCGCTTTTCTGATTGCTTCGAGCTGAATTTTTGGGTCCCCGATAATCATTGACCCGCCTAAAATAATTGCTTCGGGTGACCAGTATAAAATGGTGTTGCGCAACCCTTGGGCTAAGTAGCCAGCCAGCTCATCCCAAATAACATCACTCTGCGGAATATCATATGGTTTTACACCGAGTCTTTTTTCCACCGCGGTACCAGACACTAAATTCTCTAATGTAGGCACAATGTCCTCACCTAAAATAGTGCGGTCAATATCAAGCACCTGATGCCCCGGTTCAAATCCCGCTGACGCCGCATCAATATGACCATTAGAAATCCGCACCCCACCCACGCCGGTACTGACAGTGTGATAGACAACTAAATCAACACCAACCCCAGCACCGTAATGTGCTTCACCTAACCCAGCGAGCGCAGCATCATTTTCGAGGTACATTGGAACTGAATAGGTTTTAGCTAACTCCCCTACTACATCAAAATCAACCCAACTTGATAAGACATCATCATGTACTATCCCACGCCCTTCTTCATCGAGAACACCTCGGATACCACCAGAAATTGTAGCTATTGTTCCTACGTCCGCAAACTCACCAATAGTTTCAATCATCTTTTTAATACCTGCTTTTGGTTCAACCGGAGTATAGAAACTCGCTACCTCAACGAGCGTAGTGAGGTCGTTAGAAAAAGCCACTCGGGTCTTCGTGCCGCCAATATCAAAAACAATATGACTTGTTTTCATATTAATATTGCTTAATGGTATTACAGTCTACGTTCTTTAAGACATACTTGTACGCCTCTTCAATTGAATCAAAGACTTTATATAAATCTAAGTCCTCCTTACTAATTACTTTATGCTTTTTAAGCAAGTCTTTTTCAAACCAAGTAAGGAGTGGTTGCCAAAAATCTGAACCAATTAACACTACCGGTACCGGAGCAATTTTTTTAGTTTGAATAAGGGTGAGAATTTCAAACAATTCATCAAGGGTGCCAAATCCACCCGGAAAATAAATGTACGCTTCAGACGCGAACGTCAACATCACTTTACGAGAGAAAAAGAAATCAAAACTTAACGATTCCGTTACATAAGGATTGAGCTTTTGTTCAAACGGTAGTTGGATATTTAACCCCACTGATTTACCACCAACTTTAAAGGCTCCTACGTTTGACGCCTCCATAATACCCGGTCCACCACCAGAGATAACGGAAAAACCTTTTTTCGCTAACTTGGCTGCTAGTTCTTCGGCGGCTTTGTAGTAGGGGTTACCGGGTTCCATGCGGGCACTGCCCCAGAAGGTAACCGCCAAACCATGATTTCGTAGTAACTCAAAACCACTCACAAACTCGGACATAATCCGAAATACGCGCCATGACTGAATAGCATCACCTTCAGTACCCTTAGGATCAAGGAGATCGGTCACTATTCGGCAGTGACTGATATTACTATTGGCTTTTTTGATAACTTTTTTCTTTCCGAGACCTAACAATTTTTTAACCATACTGCAGTCATTGTATCATCCGATTAAAGCCACGGGATTTCAAATTGTGAAAATTCGGGGAGAAGTTTTTTATCATACAGTAATCGAGACACCACTTCAGCGTGAGACATCGCTCCCGTCAAGGCATTGTGTGGATCAGGCTCATCAGGAATACCACAATAGTTCATTACACCATCAAGATTAAGGGCACTGTGTTTATGCTCGGCATCAAACGGTGGCGTGATTCCGTGCTTAAGCATATGCAGATAACATACTGAATGAGCATCAATGGTTCGAAACGGAAGATCAAAATTAATACCCGCCCGGGCACAGGCCGCCTCAACATACGATCTATCAAAGGAAACGTTTTGACCTGCTGGTGTTCTATCAGACAAACCGTGGGTCCACTCCATAAACGTTGTAATGAGCTCGGCTTCAGTTTGTTTAGAGGTATCGTTAATTTGCTCTTCAGTAAAACCATTAACCACTAACGCCTCATCCATGACGTGCGCCCCCTCCCACATCCGACACTCACCATAAAAACGATTGGTGGAGTTTTGTAAATCTATCGCTCCAATCGAAAGAATGGAATGTTTGTGGGCATTAGTGCCGGTGGCTTCGATATCAAGAATTAACATATTTCATTTTTATTTTACTAATTGTATATCATCATAGGGCACAACTTTAGGCTGTGATGCGTCTACAGGTTGAGCAAAATTACCGACAATAAAATTTTCAAAAAGAATATATTTACCAACGCCACATAAATAAGGGAGAGCGACACCTGAAAACTCCTCTGGCACTCTTAAAACATATATATCATTATGTAAAGCATCAATTGTCTTGAGTTTACAAAAATTATAATAATCTATATTAGTAGCATCAATTTGCCTGCCACTCTCTAAAATAAATGATTTTATTTCATTATTTCTTTCAATAAGTACATTTTGGACACTACTACTTGCTTCATAAGCAAATTGTTTGAGTTGTATATCTTGTATATATCTTTCTAGATTATTATCACTGGTATATGAATACAACCTTAGCAGATACTCTTTGTTTGATGAAGATTTATTATTGTAATTCTGCAGAACAATATCACCAGTTTCTTTAATGAAGAGAATAGTTTCAGAAAATGATGGTGAGTTTGAAAATTTTTGACCAGCAACATTAAAAGCTAATTTTGAATCTGAAAATGGAGAAATATCCAGGGTAATTTTTTCGGATGAAATATTATCAGAAAAATCCTGTTCTTCTATTGCGGGCTCTTTAGTAGTAGCTGGATTTTTATATGTATTCAAATTTGATTTGTTTTCCTGAACATATTGTATAGTTGTATTTTGTTCGGCATATTTATAACCAACGTAACTCCCTAAAAATGGCAGGAGCAGAAAAAGTATAACAGCCAGACTTTTTGATACTCGGGTTACAGTAAAAAGTGGGCTGTACCTTGAAGTTACTATGGTATTACTTGAATTCTGAGGCAGTGGTTCCATATCTGCAAATTATGCTTATTTATTTATCTCATAAGTATACTCTATTTGAGTGGCATGGTACCCTACGTACAGAAAAACCATAGGAGGAACCCGTGCGTAAACCTCGAGTACGAAAAAAGAAAGTAGCGCGAGTGATTGTGCTTAATGAGCTTTTGGAAATGTTGCTGGTGC
>JAZKIJ010000019.1:11244-22234 GCA_040384905.1 Patescibacteria group bacterium | reverse complement strand
CAATAGCTCATTTCTTTTTCTAAGTTGAAATACAAAGATAAACGGGATTGATATTTACGATCTTAAAGATATTTTGCTTGACACACTAAAAAATAAGAACGTCTCTCTGAGTAGTGAAAAAGATTCCATAACGTGTAATACCATGCACTCTAGTAAAGGACTTGAGGCAGATATAGTCGTATTATTAAATGTGTGTGAAAAGGTTCTGCCTTCAATACATCCATCGAATGAGCTCTTTGAGATATTTGGCCGTACACCAGATAAAATCCTTGACGAAGAAAAAAGACTTTTTTATGTAGCAATAACCCGTGCCAAAAGAGGGCTTTATGTTTTGACTGAAAAAGATAAGGAGAGTGAGTTTATACACTAAAAACCTACAATTTGGGGTATATAGGGGAAACAATAGAGATTACGCAAAAGAAACCAGTCGCGCGACCCATGTGAAGGCGGTAGTTTTCAACGACGGAAAAAAGTAGGAATTTTTATCCGTCTATAGTTAGGTACTTCTGTGGAAGGGGTGGGGGGTCGATTCCGGGGGTACCCCCCCCACTTGAAAAAAAGTTCGAAAGTAAATGCAAAAATACCTACAAAGTTTAGAATTTGTAGAGTAATCAGGAGTTATCACTCCAGGCTCTTAAATGGCACTGTCCAGATTAGTGAGTAAATTCAAGGATATTTTGTAGTGTGAGACCCGGATATTTCACCAAGTCTACCCATGTTGGAGTTCGTAAATCGTCCAGGGCTCCCAGCAATCGGCAGGCCGCAAATGTGAAAACATTTGCGGCCTTTGCCGTTGATAGCCTGACAGGGGCTCGAAAGACGCAGCCGGGGCCCCCTCTGGGCCGGCTCGTCGGGGTCGAGCGAGTGAGCTAGTTTATGAGCCGAAGGCGAAATAAAATAGCCACGAGAGTGACCGAGTCCCAAACAGCCGCCAATACATTTGAATCTTCTTTATCAATAAATTTTAGTTTGACCCATCTCTTATGACAAGGGCTTGACATATGATTATTATCATGTATTATATTAGAGGAAAAGTTCTTACGGCTTTGAAGTGAATACAAAGACTGCTGGAGGAGCTTAGCTCCGTTGAAAGCCATAAATAGATCACTTAGCCGATACGAAAGCTGAACCTCGCACCACTTGCGGGGTTCATTTTTTATACTAAAAAAGTTCTAACATCGTCCCATACAGCGAGCACGAGATGTAAAATTATCTAAAATTACGCCTTATTGTAGGGGAAAATAAGACAGGGTCACGATTGCGTCATGGTACCATCAGTTCAAATGAATTCCTCAAGTATTACCTTGCCTACTACCATTGATGAAGTGATTGCGCATCTAGATGCTATCGTATTAACGTGTGAAGCCACGGGTTGTCGGATGGGTTATTTTCCCGCAATGTACAATCGTGTCACGAGACAAGTTAAGCAGCGCATCCTCGAAGAGTCTTTTGAAGATAACGAACGCATGGAGCGGTTTGATGTTATTTTTGCTAACCGGTACTTAGATGCGTACTATGCATACGCCCAAAATAAGCCGTGTTCTGAATCGTGGAAAATAACATTTGAGGCGTCAAAAAAATGGAGCCCAATGGTGATTCAGCATTTGATTGCCAGTATGAATGCCCACATTTGTTTAGATCTGGGTATATCAGCGGCAGAAACCGAAACACAAAATTTAGCTTCACTAAAAAATGACTTTGATCAGGTTAATGACATATTAGATTCACTGATTGAAGAAGTTGAAGCAGAACTACGAGAAATATTTCACCCGCTGACAACGTTTGATAAGATAACCGGAAACTCCTATTGGCCCATTGCTCATCTGGGCATTATTAAATCCCGCACTGATGCCTGGCATGTGGCAGAAGCGTACGCCCAACTACAGACTGAGAAAGACCGAGACATATTTATTCAGTTGCGTGATCATCACGTAGCGGTGATTGGGAAGCGAATTCTTCAGCCGCCTAAACTGGTACGACTGCTGGTCGGAAAGGTGCGTGATTTTGAGAAAGGTACAGTTGCGGATAAAGTACACATTATGAATCGGAAAATAGTTCGCAACTAACGATTGGTACCCAAGAGGAAGATAGAGCTGGCGGAGAAAATGACAAGAGTATATCGTAATACCATACAGAGTTGTTTTCGTTATAGTAGCCATACTGTGCTACTATAAAAAATATGAAAAAGATTATTGTAATTATTATTGGAATCCTTGTTTTGCTCGGAGGTTACTATGCCTATATATACTGGGCTTTAGGTAATGATAGCGTCTCTCAAACCAATCAAGACACGAGTGTGAAGTTTGAATATCTAGAAGGACTTGAACCGGAAGTGTATAAAACAATTGACGCAAAAACAGATGGCCTGTGGGATAAAACACTTACGCTTACAGCCATTGAAGTGTCACAAAATGCTGCGTACGGCACCTGGATAGCCAATGATGCGTGGTCTTGGATTGCCTGGAAGGGAACCGATCAGCAGTGGGAGACGCTTGTTAGTCTCGATGGGTTTGATTGCGAAGCGTTACAAACAGTCCCGGCAGAATACGCAGACTTTTTTTACGACAGTACTCACGTAAATGGAGAGCAGTATTGTTACGCTCATGAATAGAAGGTTTCCACTAAATAAAGAGAAGAGATACCACATCAAAATCTATACAAAAACAACCGCCTAGTAGGCGGTTGTTTTTTAATGCTTAAGGAAAACTATTTCACACTTTTCCAGTACATCTGTTCTTTGAGGAGTATCATCACTTCTTTGAGCATATCCATGATGGTGGTAGAGATTTGGTTGATGCGATCTGTTTTATTGAACGGGATAACCTCGCCAACAATTTCTTTGTCTTTCAGTTGTTTTTTAATCTCGGGCATTAGGTTGCTATTAACATCAAGACGTTGGGTGACTTGGTACTTACCGTTATGGTCGCGGGTGGCGATGTACACACTTTCGATGTTGTTACCTTTTGGCCCACTGTTACAGAGGTACCCCCAGTTTTCGTGTTTTGGGTGATAGACCATAACCTTGCTTTCAACGTAGCCTTGATAGGCAGTATTCACCGTTACGGCTTCGGCAGTGTATTCTGGGGTTTCAATCGTACTGTCAGTTTTGGCAACAAAAATGACGGTGTCTTCGTTACCGATGACGCTATTAATGTACATGTCAGTTGGAAGGCAGCTCAGGGCGTGGGCGGGGCCAGTAGAAATACTAAAGACTGTTAGTACAAATAAAGGAATTATAAATAAGGCTTTTTTCATATTAAAATCTAAACTTGATAATTTTGGATACTATATAGACGACCGAAATCTAGAGGTCTTACTGAACGCTACCATCATAACCCCTAGGAATCGTTAGTTCAGCTATCTGTTCATTACTTCTGTGGGGGTGGGGTAGGTAACCTATAATTAGGGAGGAAAGATTTACTACAATAATAATTTAAAAGTATGGTCCGTATATGTATATTAGTCGCGTTTCTTTTGGTGCCGTTGGTGTCATCACTCTACGCACACGAAGAACATCTGAAAGCTATTAACGAATCAACGGGAGTGCTCGATGTCCATACTCAAGAAACGCTTCGTAATTATCAGATTGAACACGCGGCTGAGATTTTAGGCGGTACCGGGGTGTTAAATTTTTTAGGTAACCTTGACCCTCTCACAAAATTGCATTTATACGGCCCGACACCAGAAGTGTTAGGAGTCAGTGTGGAAACCTTTAGTAAAAACCTTACGCAAGGCATGGTTTTTGCTGACGTGTTACGTTTGCAACAATTCCTCAATGCACGAGGCTTTACGATTGCGGCCTCTGGTCCCGGTTCAAAGGGGCAAGAAACAACTTACTATGGACCAGCTACATCTGCTGCAGTAAAGCGATATCAGGAAGCGAACGCGGCAGCAATTTTAAAACCAAATAACCTTACGGTGGGTACGGGTGCGTTTTTAACCACAACGCGTGAACATGTTAACACCGCGTTAAGTACACCGACTCAAACAAAAACAGAATCTACCACCACTGCTAAAGTAGCTACTGAAACCAGCGTGAGTCAAACTACCACCGCACTAGCAGAGTCAACGTATACGCTCACCGTAACTAAAACGGGTAGTGGTGTGATTACAACCTCAACTGGTCTGACCTGTAGTACCGATAACTGTGTGTTTGTTATTGCCAAAGGTGCGCGCGTAACCCTGACAGCGGTGCCTACCACGGGCGGTAAATTCATTCGCTTTACGGGAGCTTGCAAAACCACGCGTACTTCTTGCTCAATTAGTATGAGTCGAAACAAAAGTGTAACGGCTGCCTTTGCTACCATTGCTGCTCCAACACCAACCCCAACTCCAACCCCAACGCCTACACCAACACCAACACCAACACCAGCACCCACTCCAGTTGTTACTCCTTTTAAAATCGGGGACAGAGTGAGCATGACGACAAATGTGAATGTTCGAACTGTCGGGCAAGTATCCACCGCGACCTTAATTGGTGTTAATCCAATGGGAAGTGTCGGTACAATTGTCGCTGGTCCAACCCAATCAGCAGACGGCATTATCTGGTTTAATATTAACTTTGACGCTGGCTTTGATGGCTGGGTAGGCGCTAATAACTACACGTTAGTTACAACTCCAACACCAACACCAACACCTACGCCAACGCCAACGCCAGTAAGTTACCTCTTAACGGCTGCAGTCTCAGGAATGGGAACGGTATCAGGAACAGGAATTAACTGTGGAGTAGATTGTACCGAATCATTCGCCAGTGGAACAAACATAACACTGACAGCAACTCCTGCTACTGGACATACCTTTGCTGGCTGGACCGGCGCCTGTACAGGTACTGCTACTACGTGTGTAGTAACAATGTCAGCGGCGCGAACCGCTAGCTCTTCATTTGCTCCTATTGTTGTCACTCCTACGCCAACTCCAGCTCCAACTCCTACACCGACTCCAACTCCCACCGTAGGCGGAATTGATAAACCAACACCAAATGCCTATAACCCCGGTTGGCAGCCCTGTTCACCATTGTATTTTAACGGGTGTGAATTTACAGGATTGCGTGATATTAGATTCGGAAACGGCACTCGTTGGGTAACTCGCGAATACATGGATTTCTTCCCGGGGTGGCATTGTAACGCTCAGACTTTTGGCACCACTGCCCAAGAAGGAGATCGTTGTGAAGTGGCTACCTTTGCAAAAACAGGAACCTTGGCTGCGCCGGTAGGAGCCTCTCATGCCAACATGCCGAGAATTGATTTGACCACTATCCCGCTTGGAGTTAAAGGATCGGGGACACTTAATCTTGAGCCTACCTCAGATCGGGGGATTGTAAGTGATATTGGTGCCTTTCGAATTCCTTGTGCCTATTCTCACATGGCCTTTAATGACCCGATTGTGTATCCGGGACAAACAGGTTTAGCTCACCTCCATACATTTTTTGGGAATACAGGAGTTTCGTCAAATTCTACGGCCGCTACATTAGCCGGATCGGGAAATTCAACCTGTCCGGGAGGAATTGCTAATCGATCATCATACTGGGTGCCCAGTATCATAGATACCGCAACCGGACGTCCAATTATCCCTAATGGTGCCATCTGGTATTACAAAACTGGTTACTTGGGAGTAACTCCAGCTAGTGTACGGGAAATGCCTGCCGGGCTACGCCTTATTGCCGGTAGTCTCGCCAATGCCACTACGATTCCTAGCGTCTACGATCGACATTACAATTGGCATTGCGATACGGTAGCATCGGGGCATACAAATAATGGTCCAACTATCCCAGATTGTGCAGTTGGTGACAAAGTAGCGGTTCAAATTCAATTTCCTCAATGTTGGGATGGTCGAAATCTAGACAGTGCCGACCATCGTTCTCATGTAGTGTATGCTGACAACGGTTGTCCGACCTCGCACCCCGTGCCATTGCCTGAATTATCCTTAAATATAAGCTGGAAAGTTGAAACGCCTGGTCAAGCTAGAAACTTCAGACTCTCATCTGATATAAATGGTAACCCAGCGGGTATCACTATTCACGCAGACTTTTTTGAAGCGTGGCGACCAAGTATAAAGCAGACGTTTATTCAAAGTTGTTTAAACCTATCACGAGATTGCGGTGCATATACACTCGGTGACGGAACGAGATTGGGTGATGAGCAGTAGAGCGTATGTGAGTGGTCGGATAGTTTAAAATAACGACCGAGCAACAACAGTCCTTGGAAACATTCTCCAGTTTGTTTCAATAGGACTGTTTTTGTTTGTAGTGTCAAACTTGAGTATATTGGCACGATTTGTGTTTTGGTGGAAAAATAAAATAGTCGCTTACGTGCAACTTACATACGTGTTCACCAGTTCTATAATGATTACCAGGTAATATATTCTCTATGAAAATAATAAAAATACTGGCGGCGATAGTATTGATGGCGTTGGGGGTCAAGATGGTGATGTTTGGAGAAATGGACGATAGTCCGGGGGCTCAAATGATTGGTTTGTTAATGGTCGTAGCGGGGATATTCGTGATTATAAAAACCGTGCGAAAAAAATTACCGGCACCTCAAAAATAATACAATATCCTAGACTGGTAAAATTATATATAATTAAAGAATGGATGGATCAAAAATTTTACGCATCGGTGTTTTAGGTGCGCTCATGGTGATGGGTGTGTACGTGCTGTACATTACTCAGACCACTGGTCAGTCAAATTCTTTTAGCGTGAGTGGTGAGGCTGGCTTTGAGTCAGAGCCGACCACTCAGGATATAACCGCACTACGTATTGGAAAAGGTCAGAATTACTCCCTTAATGAGTTGCGCACGTATACACGCGAGCCAGGACCATGGCGGGTAGGGTTACAAACCGGCCATTTAGATAATGCGGTGATGCCCGAGGAATTACAAAATCTCGAAGGGAATACAGGAGCTTCATATAGAGATTTGGAGGAACAAGAAGTGATGATAGAAATTGTAAACCGCACGGCTCAGAAATTAGAAGCTAGAGGTGTAATTGTTGATATGTTGCCGGCCACGGTTCCGAAAGGTTATAAAGCGGATGCCTTTGTTTCCGTGCATGCTGATGGTAATAAAAACACGAATATCAATGGTTTTAAAATCGCTGGTCCACGAATTGATTTTTCGGGTCGAGCGCAAGTGCTTACCAATGCTCTGTATACTTCATACGAACAAGCTACGGGGTTATCCAAAGATACCTCTATCACCGGTGGTATGACAGCGTACTATGCGTTTAACTGGCCTCGGTATGAACATGCCGTACATCCACATACTCCGTCGGTAATTGTCGAGACAGGTTTCTTAACGAGTCCTATTGACCGAGCGGTTATTGTAGATAATCCAGAACAAGCAGCAAGTGGTATTAGTGATGGAATTTGGGCTTTTTTACAAGATACAAACTCATACCCTATACCGCAGATTGTAGTACCAACCCTTCCGGTAACGGGAGAAGTAGTGTGTGCGCCTTTACGGGCCGAACGACGTGCCAGTTCTCGTATCTACGATTGTCTCCCCAGTATCGCGAGTAAAGAGGGATTGTATGTGGCTTTATTTGGAGTAGGTAGTACCTCACCGCTAGTAGGACAAACCATTACTGCTCAAGGCAACTATATGCCGGCACAAATGTTAGAGAACTATCTTTGGTTTCCGTACGAGGTGGTAGGGACAGTAATGGATCCTGCGTACATCGAATCGGTACCAATTCAGTAATTTAATAATAGGTACTTGCTTCGTTCCGTATTAAAATAGAAGTATGAAAACATTTTTTACTAAGTTCATCGTACTGCTCGTGGTGGTAGGAGGGATTGCCTGGTTTGGATGGTACACATTTATGTCAAAGCCTTCATTACGGTTTGGTACCGACCGGGCAGCAGTCATTACGCAAATGCAATCATTGTCACGACTAGAGACTGCCTCGTTTACTATTGATAAAATTATCGAAGCCGGTACTGACTATAATTCACTTAATCAAATTTTATTTGGTGATAAGTTACTACTGATTGCCCACGGAGAAGTAATTGCGGGGTATGATTTATCAAAACTCACTCCTGAAGATTTTAGTGGCGCAGGAAAATCTATTGCCGTAACGTTGCCACCACCAGAAATATTTACCGTCCGATTAGATAACGAAAAAACTCGAGTCTTTGATCGTGACCAAGGATTTCTCACTAAAGGCAATCTCAACCTTGAAGCGGAAGCTCGACAACAGGCTGAACAGAGTATCAGGCAAGCGGCGTGTGAGGGTGATATTTTAGGAACAGCGGAGAAAAATGTAAAGAGTCAGCTCGAGATTATTTTTAAAGCTGCAGGATTTACCGAGGTTACCATCATGCCGGCCAATGATGATGTTACGCTGGCTTGTTCGTAAAGGGGGGGTAGAACTTTAGTTATTATTTAGTACAACAGTGAATAAAAAATATACAATTGTATTAGTTCTAGTCTCGCTACTAACTTCACGGTTCATTTTCTCGTTAATTGATGATCCTGAAGGACCCAACCTACTTATAGTGGTGGTGCTTGCAACGATACTATTTTTCTTCTTTGTGATGGTGTACAGAGGTATTGGGTGGCTGAGAAAGAAACAAAAATAACCAACCCCATAAAGCCCCCACTCCATATCCGGCAAGTACTTGGGTCGCAGTATGAACTCCATACATAATACGACTATAGCCAATAATGATAATGAATGAAACTATGCAAATAATGATGCTTGTTCTCATCAAGGGTGGAAGGGTTCGAGATAGTGCATAGAGCGCCAGTCCCAAATACATGACCCCTGAGGCGTGGCCACTAGGGAAGGCATACCCGGTAACTTCGATGAGTCCAGAAAGTGGTCGCGGGGTTTGAAAAAGCTCCTTTAACAATGTGGTTGAAACCATTACACCAATGGTGGTAGCAAAAAATAGAATGGCAGTCTTCATTGTATTGTTTGCAACCAGTCCCATAAAAACTAGTGCGCAGGCCAGCACAAAACCCTTAGTACTGGCTACTTTTGTGAGGAGGAAGATAAGAAAAGGGGACATCATGTAGTAATGGTATCATTTTCCGCTTCATTGTATGTACCCGGACATTGGTTGAGATATCGGTTGGTATGGTATTATCAAACTAATGATTGAAGGGGTCAAAAAAAGTAAAATAATGTTTGCGGTTGGTATCCCACTTCTCTTTATGGGTGCGTTTGGAGTGCACTCTATGAATGTAAGCAAAGTAACGTACGATAAAAATGCTACGAGCAACAGTACAACCACGCCAGCACAAACCAACGGCGAAGAAGTAGTTCCTGAAACGAGGGTTCCTTCCTGGCCGTTAGCACTTGATACCGCCGAGTACGACAAACGACTTTTAGCACTGGTACATTACACACCATCAAAACCGGTGACGATAAGTACGACGAGTACATCAACGCCGGTCCTAAAACCGATTCTGCCCACCTACAGCAGTACCAGTAATGTCACTATTGAAGGAAAGCGCTGGCCTGCGGATGCTGTCTACCCCAACGGTGGAGCAATTTTACCGTTCAAACGAATTTTGTCGTACTACGGAAACTTTTATTCTCGTCATATGGGAATTTTAGGCGAGTTTGAACCCGATGAAGTATTACGTCGTCTTAACGCCACCAAAGCTTTGTGGGAAGCGGCTGATCCCGATACATCAATTCAGTTAGCTATAGAGTACATTGCGATGGTGGCGCAAGCTGACGCCGGTAGGGATGGTATGTACCGGGCAATGATGCCAGCCACCGAAATAGAAAAAGCCTATGCGCTCGCAAAAAAAGCGGAAGCAATTTTAATTCTTGATATGCAGATTGGACTCAGTCCGATTGAGACTGAGTTGCCAAAATTTAAAACGTATTTAGAACGTCCCGAAGTTCATTTGGCACTTGACCCTGAATTTTCTATGAAAACCGGGGATCGTCCTGGAACGGTGATTGGAACTCATAGTGCGGCTGATATAAATTATGTTATTAACTACATGTCGACGATTGTACGGGAAAATAAATTGCCGCCAAAAGTATTGTTAGTGCATCGCTTTACCCAAAACATGGTCACGGGGAGTGCTATGATTACGCCCACGCCTGAAGTGCAAGTGATTATGGTGATGGACGGCTGGGGACCAAAAGATTTAAAACGAGGCACCTATGGTCAGGTGATTGTTCCTGAACCTGTTCAGTTTACCGGCCTTAAAATATTTTATAAAAATGACCTCAAGGCTCCAAGTACCGGCATTTTTACTCCACAAGAAGTACTACAACTCAATCCAAAACCTATTTTTATTCAGTATCAGTAATCAATTATTGTTATTGTAATAACGAAGTTGATATACAAGGAGATGCAACTCTTGCAGTAAAAGACGTAGAGCAAAAAACATACTTTTTTTAGAAAAAAGAATGGTGCTTTTAGTCTGTCCCAAAAATTATTATAATAGAATGAGGGAGGGTATTACATTACAAAGCTAATACGGTAACCATATGAAAAATAAATCATGGTGGAACAAGTATAGTTTCTTGTGGGTGACGGGAATTTTCTTTTTGGTAAGTTTTATTGGGCACTGGATATTTGCTTGGTATGCGTTTGTAGAGGAGCAAACAGCCCACGCCCAACCGGTTGAATTTTCTGCCTATTTGGTTGAAGTGCTGCGTGATACTTTAGAAAATTGGCAGTCAGAATTTTTGCAATTAATGTGGCAGGTCGCGGGGTTAGCCTTTTTATTTCATGTGGGCTCACCGCAGTCAAAAGAAGGTGATGATCGTAAGGAAGAAAAATTAGATTTGATTTTAATGGCTTTAGATGAAACTGAAGGTAGACGGGTAATTCAAGCGTTGGATAAAAAGTATCCACGAAAATAAGAATTCCGCTTTGTAACTTTAGTAATCTCTCACGGGTACTACTGTATATGAATGCACAAACTTTTAGTCGGATAGGTGTAGGCGTACTCGGGCTTTTACTCGTGCCGTTACTCGGTAGTATATTCACCGACGCTTTTAATTGGGGGGTGGCAGATTATG
>JAZKIJ010000019.1:0-11234 GCA_040384905.1 Patescibacteria group bacterium | reverse complement strand
TAGTGGTATTACCTGGTCTTGGAAAACCATACAGCGTCCGGTACACCGATGGATTGTTATGGGGGGAAGTCTGTTTCTGGGGTTGCTTATTTGGGCGGAATTGGCAGTTGATGCGGTATCAAAGGCTATTGGTTTTAACTAACCTAACGCTGGTAAAACTAGCAACCAAAGCGAAAGGGAGTAAAATAGAGATATGGAACCGCTCGCTTCACAAATTCGCCCCACAACTCTCGCCGAATTTATTGGTCAGTCACACCTAGTGGGGCCTGATAAGCCTCTTAAAATTGCCATCGAAAAGAAACATTTGTTTTCTTTTATTTTGTGGGGACCACCGGGAGTGGGTAAAACTACCTTAGCGCGCATGTACGCCGAATCCCTTGATGCCGAATTTTATGAATTATCTGCAGTGTCATCTGGTAAAGAGGATATTCGGGCCATCTTGGGCAAAGATCACGAAGTCACTTTAGGGATGCGACCGAAGATTTTATTTTTAGATGAGATCCATCGCTTTAATAAAAGCCAACAAGATTTTTTATTACCGTACGTCGAGTCTGGCGCCCTGACCTTAATTGGTGCCACAACTGAAAATCCAAGTTTTGAAGTCATTGCTCCGTTATTGTCGCGATGCCGGGTGTTTGTGCTTAATGAACTTACGGTAACAGAGATGGGCGAAATTATTAAACGGGTCGAAAAAAAGCTCCGGATAAAAATTTCCAAAGCAGCTAAAGATTGGATAATTGAAATAGGCAACGGTGACGCCAGGCAGGTTATTACCATGCTCGAGGCGACGGTAAAATTGTACGGCGAAATTACTATTGATACGATGAAGGAAACGCTCCAATCAAAGTTTTTGCGGTACGATAAAAAAGGCGAGGAACACTACAATACAATTAGTGCTTTTATAAAAAGTATGCGCGCCAGTCAGCCCGATGCCGCTTTGTATTATATGGCGCGGATGCTTGATGCGGGTGAAGATCCCAAATTTATTGCTCGGCGTATGGTAATTTTTGCGAGTGAAGATGTCGGTATTGCGCAACCCACTGCGCTTGTGGTTGCTAACGCCGTGTTTGAGGCAGTGACTATAATCGGTATGCCAGAATGTGGGATTAACTTGGCACATGGGGCGGTGTATTTAGCACAAGCAAAGAAAAACCGTACTGCGTACGAAGCGTACAAAGAAGCTCTGCATGATGCGAGTGCTTTGGGGAATCTGCCAATTCCACTGATGTTACGAAATGCACCCACGGCGTTAATGAAAGATATAGGGTACGGAGAGGGGTATCAAAAGTATTCAACTAAAGATTTTATGCCCGAAAAACTTAAGGATAAAAAATATTTATCAGAGGAGTAATTATGAAAAAAGTACTACCGGTAGATTTTTTTGCTCGTCCAGCCCCGGTAGTGGCAGAAGAGTTATTAGGAAAATATATAGTTACACATATTGATACAAAACCGACGGGATTTATGATTGTAGAGACTGAAGCCTATGAAGGGGTAGATGACCTCGCTTCACATGCTTCCCGGGGACTTACTCCCCGAACGACGGTAATGTTTGGACCGCCCGGTCACTTCTATGTCTATCTGATATATGGAATTCACCAGATGGTTAATGTGGTAACTCATAAGAAAGGGATTCCCTCAGCTGTGTTGATTCGTGGAGTGGTAGGCGCTAGTGGTCCTGGCCGAGTAACTAAATTTCTCAATATTACAAAAGCCCACAACACGCTTAAGGCTGCAAAGAAAACAGGAGTATGGTTTGAAGACCGAGGGGTGGTGGTGAATGCTGGCGAGATTAAAAGCACTCCACGCATTGGGGTTGAGTATGCCGGTCCGCACTGGTCACAAAAGCCTTGGCGTTTTGTCCTTTCGCCATAATTTTATTGACGGTCCCAAAAATGGTATACTGAAAAGTAACAAATCCCGTTGAAATTGATGCTTTTGTTACGGTTGATTATTCCGCAGCTACTATCTAAAAAATATATGCCACAAGGAGATAAGTCAAAATATACCGCGAAGCAAAAAAGACAAGCCGAACATATAGAAGAAGGATATAAAGAAAAAGGTGTTCCCGAGGATGAAGCAGAAGCGCGAGCGTGGGCCACGGTTAATAAAATTACCGGTGGCGGTAAAAATCCAGGTGGTTCTGGTCGAAAACCAAATGCTCCTAAAAAAGCTGTAACTAAAAAATCCGCTAAAAAAAGTGGTGTATAGTTATGTAATGAAACAGGTCAAAAAAACACTTACTAAAAAAAAATCAGATACTATTCTGGCTGTGTTACAAAAACGCTTTGAAGCAAACATGAATCGACACCCTAAACTTTCGTGGGCGACGGTGGTTAAAAAACTCTCTACAAATACGGAAGGGTTGTGGTCTGTCTATCAGATGGAAGAAACTGGGGGAGAACCCGATGTGGTTGTGCTGTCTGCGCAGAAAAACACCGTTACGTATTGTGACTGCTCAAAAGAAAGCCCTTTGGGTCGTCGGAGTCTTTGTTATGATGCAGCAGCGCTTACTAAACGAAAGGAAAATAAACCACAAGGTAGTGCTGTTGGTATGGCAGAAATGATGGGAATTCAGTTGCTCACTGAAGAATCGTACCGAGCCTTACAAACATTGGGCACCTTTGATAGTAAAACCTCGAGCTGGCTTGATACACCTGCTGATATTCGCGATAAGGGTGGGGCTATTTTTGCTGATTTCCGGTATGGCCGGGTATTTATCTACCACAATGGCGTCGAATCCTATTATAGTGGGCGCGGATTTAGAGGAATGATTACAATGTAAATTATTTTTAATAATATTGATTATAAAAAATAGTAATCCACATTACCCATCGGGTGTGGAGTGCGGTATACTGTAGGTATATGAACAGGTATACACAAAGTAATAGTGGCTTTACAGCCAAAGCGGCATTATTAACAGCAGTAATTGCAGGATCTTTATTTTTTATTAGTACTAGCGCCAGTGCGGCAACGGTTTGTACGTTTGAACGTGATTTGCAAATGGGTGTTGTGGGCGAAGATGTGCGATGTTTGCAACAATATCTTAATGCCAATGGGTTTGTTATTACAACCACTGGCGGAGGATCACCCGGAAAGGAAACGACTGAGTTTAAAACCTTAACCGAGGCAGCCTTAATTAAATGGCAACAAGCCAATAAATTGTCTCCGGCAAGTGGATATTTTGGACCGCGATCACAGGCTGTATACGCCACACTGGTAAACGATACTGCGGTAACTACGCCAGTAGCAACTACTACCACTTCAACGACAGGGGGCGTTCTCTCACCAGCTGATCTTTTGAAAAAAGTGGAAGAATTAAAGACTCAGTTGTCAGGTAATATTGTCAGTACTCCAGCTCCGACCACGCCAGCCTCTTCGGTAAGTTCTGGTGGTGCTAAACTTCTTAAAGAAATTACAAAGTCACTTCGAGAAGCCGAAGAAGAAGTAAGTAACAATGATGATGCCGAAGAGTATGAAGACGCACTCGATAGTTTGGCTGATGCACGCGATAATTTTTACGTAGCAGTACTAGCATTTCTCGCTGGTGACGAAGATGACGCTGAAGATGCGTTAAGTGAAGTAGAAGATAGTGTTGAGGATGCGCTAGATGCCGTCGGCGCCTCAAGTGAAGCAAATGAAGCTGAAGATTTAATTGATGAAGTTGATGACGCGATTGATGAAGCGGAAGATGAAATAGAAGAAGCAGACGCTGATGGTAAAGCTACCAGTGAAGCCGAAGACATATTAGATGAAGCGAGTGACGTATTAGATGAAGCTAAAACTGCGTTGGAGGATGAAGACTATGAAGATGCGCTTGATCTAGCAGAAGAAGCCGAAGATTTAGTGAATGATGCCATTGACGCTATTGGATCAAATGGTGGTGATGTTGAAGATGAATTAGATGACGCTCGAGATGAATTAGACGATGTACGAGAAGACGTGGATGCGGCCGAAGATGATGGCGAAGATATGGAAGATGCTCAAGAGTATTTAGATGACGCGGAAGATTTATTGGATGATGCTGAAGATGCTCTTGATAATGATGATGAAAATGAAGCCGAGGAGTTGATTGAGGAGGCTTTGGACTTAATCGCCGACGCTTCAGACGAACTCTAAGAGTCTCAAAACTGGCACATTGCGTTGTCGCTGCTGCGGTACTTTTCTTTCCGCCGTACAAGAAGTACGTCTACAAGAAAAGTCCTTGCGCTTCTAGCACTGCACTCAGTTTAGAAACTCTTAATAAGACTAACAAAACAAAAACCCTACTAAGGGTTTTTGTTTTGTTTATGATGAACGGGTGGCTTAAAATTGTGCGGAGATATTACTTGGTGCCGAAGACTTTTCTTAGGCCGGCTACGTGTTCTTCGTAGGTTTTACTGCAGTAGAAGGTGCCGTCGGTGTCGTGGAAGTAAAAGAGACAATCAGTTTGCCGGGGGTTGAGGGCGGCAATGACGGCATCAATTGAAGGGTTAGAAATTGGTTCTGGGGGCAAGCCTTCGTTTTGGTAGGTATTAAAGGGCGACTTGATGTATTTATCAGCCGGGACGGGGACTGGCCACCAGCGTTCATTGTTTTTACCCCCGCGAGCATACTGTAAGGTGGCGTCAATTTGTAACCGCATATCAATAAATAAACGATTCCAAATTACTCCCGAGATATACCGCATGTCTTCAAAATCATACGCCTCTCGTTCAAGTAGGGAAGCGATAATCAAGGCGTCTTTCAAGGGTACTACTTCCTCAATGTCACCCGTGTAGCGAGTTCTGATTTCGGCGTTAAACCGATCCGCTACCAATCGCGCCACATCTTCGGGGGTAGCTTCTTTGGTGATGGTGTATTTGCCCGGGTACATAGTTCCATTTTCCACTAGTGGATCCTCTTCGCGCATTCGGGTTATAAAATCTGCTTGTTTTTTTGCATCCCAGCGTAGAATTCGAGCAATGTTTTGTGTGA
This sequence comes from Patescibacteria group bacterium, assembly GCA_040384905.1. Classification (GTDB taxonomy): domain Bacteria; phylum Patescibacteriota; class Minisyncoccia; order Phycocordibacterales; family UBA918; genus OLB19. The sequence continues at coordinate 6,278 of JAZKIJ010000019.1, read as the reverse complement.
CCTCCTCATTACGTTCACCTGAGTTAATAACGAGTGTTCGGCTAATTGGGGTAGCCAGATTTTGATACCAGTCCATACGCGCTAATTTTGATTGAAGCATCGCCAAAAAACCAAAGGGGGTTTTTAGATTGGTATGATTGCTTGCAATTGAAGTATCGAGATACGATTCGATTAAAGTATTTTCAGTAATGATTTTTGTTTGCGGGTTAACGCTAACTGGAAAAGGAGTGACTACCGTTGCGTCCATTGGATTGATAGGACTACTTTCAACTTCTGCATAAGAAATTACTTTTACTTGCAATAAAAAAATCAATATTGAAAATATAATTATCGCCAAAACAGTCAAAGGCCACACAACGTGTCTTCGAGCGAGTGGTTTAGGTTTAGCTAATTGAAGTTTGGTTACTTGAACCATAATACGGGTTAGTATGACATAAAAAACCACGAGTTGTAATCATTTTTTTCGACAGGCGCTCAGTGTATAGGATGGTATACTACATCTATATGAAATGGATTTTTAGATTTTTTGTTGTGCTGGGAGTTATATTTTTTGTACTAATAATAGGGGTAGTCTATTTTGTGGTAGCCGACCCTTATAATCTACGTCCCTTGGTAACTAGTTTGTACACTGCAACAACGGGTGAAGTGTCTGATGACATGGCTTCATCAACAATTACAGATACGGAAACGCAAACCGCTCATGATAGCTCAAGTGAAGATGCTGGGAGTTTAAGTGAAAATCAGGTCCAGGCACTAGAGGCGGTTGGAATTGACAGGGATAGTGTTCCCGCACAATTTTCGCCTGAGCAAACTGCTTGTTTTGTAAAAATATTAGGTCAAGCGCGCGTCGACGCAATTGTAGCGGGTGATACACCAACCCCCGCAGAATTTTTTCAAGCAAAAGGGTGTCTTTAGTATATGAAAACTCTTCTTGTTTGTTTAGGAATATTTTCTGTTCTTGTAAGTATCATTGTTTATTTACTTATAGCGCAACGGGGGGATGACTCCACATCTGATACCACGCAACCCAGTGTTTCTTCAGGTGAAGTAATTACGTTTGATCAAGCAACTGTGTACACGTGCACTCAAGGAGCGGTGATTGCTATTGCCTACAAAACAAATGATCGTACGGTAATGGAATTATCTTTGCCGAACGTTGGTCCACTCATTTTGACTAACAAAGAAAATCAGTATCAAAACGAGCAAGGGTACATTGTGTCTGAAAATTCTGGTGTGATTGAGGTAAAAAAAGATGGTGAAAGTATATACGCTACCTGTACAGTTGGTATACCGCTAGCAGCTACTTCTTCAACTGAGGTTGTGGGTAGTATCGGAGCTAATACTTCATACCGTTGGGTAGAGACAACGTTTGCAACCGGAACTTCAGTTGTGCCAAACGCACCAGAAGATTTTATCCTTACCTTTGCTGCTGATAATCGTTTTAGTGCAAATACTGATTGTAATAATATCGGCGGCGGGTACGCCAGCGTGTCTTCTAATGAGCTACGTTTTACCGATATAATTTCAACCCGCATGGCCTGTATCGGAGATACCAAAGAAGGGGAATTCATTCTTCAGCTTGAACAAGTTTCATCGTACGAGATGAAAGATGGCGAGCTGGTCATGAATATTGCAGACGCAGAAACGAGTGGTCAAATGAAATTTGTGGCACTGTAACATAATGCAATAGCGCCTCGGTTACCCTCGCGTCTTTTGCTATCTGTGATAGAGTAGCACCTACATATGTCGAACACAGAATTAGTCTATATTTTTGGTAAACATGCGGTCTTGGAGGCCTTGATTCATCGTCCAGAAATTATCAAAGAGCTCTATATAGAGCATGGTTTTACTGACGAAAAAATATTTAACCGTCTGACCAAAACAAAGATTGTTCCTAAGCCCCTTAACCCAAAACGTCTCCCGGGAGGGTTGCGTGGAGAAGCAGTACACCAGGGTATTATTGCGGGTATTGCGGTGCAACAACTGATGCGAGAGTACAAGGAGTTTATGAGTACCGTCACGCCCGACCCTAGTACGTGTTTTTTAATCTTAGGAGAAGTACAAGATCCACATAATGTGGGAGCGGTTATCCGTAGCGCTGCCGCTTTTGGGTTAGCAGGAGTAATGATTCCGCCTCACAATCAAGCCCCGGTCACGGGGACGGTGGTTAAAGTGTCAGCGGGGATGGCGTTTCGAATTCCACTTATTGAAATTCGCAATGTAAACGCTACCGTTCGTGATTTGAAAGATCGTGGGTTTTGGATTTATGGACTAGCCGGAGAAGGTGCAGTGCCGGTAACTACAGAAGTCTTTACGAAGCCTACCGCCTTTATTCTTGGGAATGAAGGAGCTGGTTTGCGAGAAAAGACGCGCGAAGTGTGTGATACGCTCGTCTCGATTCCCATGCATCCACGGTGCGAATCGCTTAACGCCGCCGCCTCTGCCGCTGTTGTAATGTATGCCTGGAGTGCTCAACATAATGCTGCTTTGTCCACGCCCGCTACGCTAAAGTAATACCCAAAAAAACTGAATTATGGTAAATTAAAGGTATCTCATTTTTTTGGAGAATTTACTGTAACTAATTTTTGTATGCAAGATAATAATCAGACACCAGACACCCACGGCGGAGTGCCGGATCCGGAAACCAACGCTGTTTCTCCGACTACTCCAATGAACGAAGAAGCTATCCCAAGCACTCAACCTACTGAGTCGCCTGTTGAAGTAGCTCACCCGGAAGTACCTACGCCCGCAGCAGTTTCAGAAACACCCGTAGCGGGAGAGTCTTCAAAGAAACAATTTTTGATGCAGTATGGAATTGCTGCGCTAGTGGTATTAGTGATGGGTACGGGTTTAGCGTACGCTCTTGAACAACAAGGTCGCATCAATACTGGAGTATTTGATGCAATTGGTAGTGTTATTAAGCCTGAACCACTCGCCGCTAAAGTAAATGGTACCGGTATTACCTTGGCTGATTATGAAAAAAATCTTACTCAACTAAATACCGCTGCTACGCAACAAGGGGCAGATATTACAAACGAAAGTATTGCCCAAGAAATCAAAACTCAAGCGATTGATGTGTTAGTAAACACTGAACTTTTGCGACAAGAAGCGCGTAAAAATGGAGCCAATGTGACAGCCGAAGATATTGACGCTCGTTATGAAGAAATTCTCACCAGTATCGGCGGCGAAGAAAAACTGGCAGCTAAAATGGCAGAGCTGGGCATTACGCAAGAAAGTTTGCGAAAAGATATTGAAGGTGAAATTTTAATCCAGGGACATTTAGCAGAAGCAGTTGATACTTCAAGTATCACGGTAACGGAAGATGACCTTAAAGCTGCGTACGCTCAAATTAGTGGAACGGCTGCAACGGGAGTTACTGTGCCACCACTAGAAGAAATTAAAACGCAACTAGAAGCTCAGTTAAAGACAAATAAAGAGCAAGAATTAGTGAATGCCTACATCACCAAATTACGAGAAGGGGCAGACATTGAAGTCTTGATTTAAGATCGATACAACTGACCATTCCACCGGTCGGTTGTATTATTTTTACATATGAGACACCAGAAATCTCCTCTTGCGCAGACTATTACTTATTATCCCAAAGATAGGTTGGCTACCTTCAGAAGTCTCTCGTTAGGAGAGCGTAGTGCTGTGTTTGCTGAACTTTCTAACCATTTACAGCAGCAAATATTAGTTGATCTTACTATGACTGAAGCGGTTGATTTGGTAGATCATTTAGATTTACGCATGGCTGAAAAAGTCATTATGCGGATGCAAGACGCCCGCAGGCGGAGTAAAATTATCAAACGACTTAAAACAGAAGTTAGTGATAAGATAGAATATTTTTTACGCTTTCATCCTAAAGCTACAGCGACGCTGATTCATTTTAATTATGTCTTGGTACCCGACACCGCTACGCTGGGTGAAGTCGGGGAGATTATAGACGCTCACTATCAAGAACTCGGTAAATTTCCAGAAATTTTAGTGCAAGAAAACGGTGCACTCGTTGGGGAGATTTTGTTGACCACTCTCGTTAAAGAGCGTACTAATGCTCAGCTTGAAAAATTCATCAAACCTATTAAAACCATCTCATACCAAGCGGAAGTGTCAGACATTGTAAATACCTTTACTGATTCAGAGCATAAAAAAATTGTCGTGCTGGATAATGATAATAGCGTGCTCGGGATTATTTACGCTGATGATGCATTGACGTTATTTGGAAAATTGCCGGCTGAATCTTTGTATAATATTGCGGGCGTGGACGAAAGCGAACGTCCTTTTGATAGTGTGGGTAAAAAATTTAGTCAACGCTATCGCTGGCTCATTCTCAACCTGGTTACCGCCTTTATTGCGGGGTCGGTTGTACTTATCTTTACTGACACGGTAGAACAACTCGCTATCTTGGCCGTTTATATTCCGATTGTGGCGGGGATGGGTGGAAATGCCGCAAGTCAGGCGTTTGCCGTTATGGTGCGAGGAATTACGATGGGTAGCGTGTCACTCGAAAGTGGGTTACCGGTCATTTGGAAGGAGGTGCAAGCAGGAGCCTTAAATGGTTTGGTTATTGGCGGAATCGTAGCGCTTATTTCAGTCGTTATTAATGGTAGTTGGTTACTGGGTGTAGTGGTTAGTTTAGCGATGATTACCGTACATATTGTGGCCGGTTTGTTTGGTGCCTTTGTTCCACTAATTTTAAAGCGAATGGGTAAGGATCCTGCATCCACATCAATGATTTTTATTTCTACTGCAACTGACGTATTTGGTATTTTGGCCTTGCTTGGTTTTGGCTCACTGATTTTACTCTAACGACGTTTGATTTTTTTGAGAATTTTTTAGAAACTACCGCGCATCGTGATGACAGCGCCCCCGAACTACTAAATCAATGGTGGTGATATCAAAATCTGGGACGTTCAGTACTTCACGCAATTGAGCTTCAGAAGCATTAAAGTGAATCACGCGATCACAGCTGTTACAAATCGCATGGTGGTGGGGATGGGCTTGGTATTCGTACTTGGCCTCGTTACCTTCGAGGTGTAATTTTTTAATAATACCTTCAGCCACAAATAAATCGAGGTTACGGTAAATCGTGACGATGTCGATAGTAGGAATGAGTTTATGAATGTCCTGGGCCGAAAGCGTGCCATGACTCTTTTTAAGCGTGTTGATAATTTCTTGACGATGTTTGGTGAGGCGCATGTATATATATTGTAAGGGTATTGTAGCTTTAATGCAAATAAATTGCATTATTAATGAGGCAATGCTATTATGCAAACTAGTTGCAAAACTTATAAATAATTGTAATTGATATCTTGTATATGCTGATTGAAGTAATAATGGCGGCTCTGGTAATTATGTCAGCCTCACTGGTGGGAGTTTTTTTTACGGCCAAAGTAGCTCGAGAGTTTTTATCAAGCAGGCTTTCATTTTTGGTATCATTTTCAGCGGGTGTATTTTTAGTGACCTCAGGCGCGCTCGCGCTTGAGGTGTTTGAAATTTTTGCCGGTAGTGTCTGGCAAGGAATTGCCTTGATTGTGGTCGGATATGGGTTGGCCTGGGGAGTAGAAATACTGATGCCTGAATCACACCATCACCATGACCCCAAAGAGCACGATGGTCATCATCATGATAAAGCGGGCGCGCATAAACTTCTCGTCGGCGACGCGATTCATAATATAGGTGACGGAATTATTTTGGTTCCCGCCTTTATGGTGTCGCCGGCCTTAGGGTTAGCGGTTGCCGTATCTATTTTTATTCACGAGACACTACAAGAAATTTCTGAGTTTTTTGTCCTCAAACAAGCAGGCTATAGTACCAAGCGAGCTTTAGCCTTAAATTTTCTCACCGCGAGCACTATTTTAATTGGAGTAGCGATTAGTTATTTTGCCGTCGAAGTGCATGAACTAGAGGGAGTATTGCTTGCGGTGGCGGCTGGGTTTTTTATTCATGTAGTAGTGCATGATTTATTGCCTCGACGTACCCAGCACGAAACCACTAGGGTATTTATTCAGCATGTGCTCTTGATGGTTGTTGGTCTGGCGCTGATGGCGGGTATTGCGAACGTGTTAGGTGAGAGTCATAGTCATGCTGAAGAAAGTCATACTGAAGGTGATGGTCACGCTCATTAATGCGTAAGCAGGGAGTAGGCTTTTTTGCTATACTGTCGCTATATTCATTAAATAACAATTTGTATGTTCTGGTTTATCGTTATAGTTTTGGCGATCATTTTGATTCCTTCAATGTTGTATGTGGTAAAAGGAAAGACAGCGGCTATTTTAGAA
>JAZKIJ010000018.1:7024-9942 GCA_040384905.1 Patescibacteria group bacterium | reverse complement strand
TTCTTCTTCAGATTCAGGTGCTGGTGCTGATTCAGGTTCCGGTTCCGGCGTAGGTTCTGGTTCTGGTGTTGGCTCAGGTTCAGGCTCAGGCTCAGGTGTTATATCTGTCTTACCGCGATGCCTATTAAGCCATTCTGCGACTGCCGTCACTCCTTCTTGCCATGAACCATAAGTTCTGGTATTTCCACCATCGTCATTACCAACATTCCCAGGATTTAACGTCCTTACCGCTAAACCAGCAGTACCGAAGCGTGAATCTTGTTCCATTATAGCCATCAATAGTCTTGTATCTACGGCATAAGCCAAAGTAGCACTTATGACCATCTCCCCGGTAACCGGACTGCTTAAATATTTACCCTTAATATAGTCATCAATTTTTTCCGCAGTATCCATCACTCCCATTTTGCTCAAAAGATTCATTATTTTTTCTTCGTGCAAAGGGTCAGTAGCATAAGGTGTAATGTCATATTCACCCAAAACCGCGACTGAACCATCGGTTATAACTTCTGCAAGAACAGCCTCTTTGACAGCGGCAGATTTTGTAGTGTCAACCAATAAATTTAATTTATATAAAGTATCCTCTAAGGCGAGAACTTCTTTATCAGCATCATTCATTCTTTCCAAATCGCCACTCATCTTGGCATAATCTCTGGAAAGTTTAAATTCTCTTAACCTATTATTGAGCAGTGTAACGAGATCTTCTATCTTCATAAGATGATTATATCACGATCATTTACTTTAATCCCAAAAACTTGGCTACGGTCAGAAGTTTCTTTCCAACTAATTCACCAAATGTTCCTTCAGCAGTACTGCCTGCGACTGGGGAGTCCCAAGGATTGCCGGCTGCTCCTGCATCTGTCAATGCTTTTCCAGTAGTTCCTGCAGTTATATGACTTGCCGTTAATTCATCCCAGGTCGATACAGCAATATTAGCTCTATTCAATAAATCATCTGCTAAAATAATTGCAGTTCCTGTACTATTGTTTGTAAGTTTACCAATACCTCTTATCACAATGGTGCCATTAGTGACGGTAGAATCCAAAGCCACTTGACCACTATTTAGATCAATACTCACCGCATCTGTCCCTGTTTTATTTATTAAAGTAATGCCTCCGTTATAATTTCTCATGCTAAGACTTTGACTACTTCCACCCATATCAATAGTTGGAGTTCCAGTGCCAGGTACTCCACTAAAACAATTTAAGAAATGGGCAGTGACAGCACCACCAAGAGTGATCGTGCCTGTGTTCAATAAACAATTTCTAATAACACCATTGGCATAAGAAAGAGTGGATAAAATACAATCATCAAGAACATTACCACCATCTAATGTTCCTAGTATCGTACAATTTTTGAATTCACAATTTGTCACATTGGCTCCAGTATTTATGGTGATGGTTATTCTGGTTTGGTTTTCGCCTTCAAATGTAAAACTATTACTAAAATCTCCAGCATCAATAGTTAAATTACTTCTAACAAAAAAAGTGTCAAATCCTCTAGAGAGGGCGATGGCGAGAGCATCCGCGAGGTTATTTACAGGTTGTAAGGGCGTTCCAGTTGGATAGGTGGTTCCAGTTGATCCATTGTCTACATCAATAGTTACTTCGCCGCTAAACAGACCATATTGCACTTCCCCCACGTTAATGAGACCCGCTGAATTGTTAGATAAAATCTGTACTGTGCCTAAATTTGTTTTCTCTAAAATGTTATTGTTCGATCCTGTCAAAGATACAGAATACGGAGTGCCAGTCTCCTGAAAGGTGATCGTGTATGGACTAAGTAGCTCAAGCACTCGCGAATATTGGATACCACCAAGTAGCACAGTAGTATTGTGGGTATGAGTTTTAGGTTGATAAATTCCTTCCTCATTGTCTTCCCAGTCTTTCAAGGCAATACGAAAAACATTTGTATCTAACTGATAATTAGCACCTCCTAGAAAATTTAATTCTGCTTGCAGGATGGATATGATATATGTCAAAGGGTCAATAGATATGATCATATTAGTCGTCGCTAATTAAGACCGGGCTAAATGTGGTGTCCCCTGATGACAATACTGTCCCACTGATAGCTCCTTCTTTGTAATAAGGGGCTGATGTTGATTTTCGTGCCCAGCCAGTAACTGGTTGATTTGATGGAATGCTACGAGTCATTGAAATTTCATTACTGCCCGTTCCAGCAGTTGCCAGTCCTTTAAGAAAGACAAACGTGCTTTTTATGGTGCCGGTGTAGTTAGTAGAGCCTGAGTTAGATGTTATATATGTATAGGTGCCCGCGCCAGTCACCGTAATGGTATGCACTCCATTATCCTCTAATTTGTCAGTAATCCCTGAAATATTTACTTGGTCGTTTGTTGCCATTCCGTGTGCCGAGTGAGAAACGGTTGCGAGGACTACTGAACGAGTAATTGTCACGGATGCATCTGATGGGAACGGACCACCAGCTGCTGCTGCAAGAAAAACATTAGCCCCCGTTACTGCCCCAGAAATACTGTTCACCACTACCTTTACCGTGCGCGAGCTTGTGATGAGTGTTACGCTCACTCCTGCCGCTACTCTAATTGATGGGACTGTACCACCAGAGATTGTCAGGTTCATAGAGAGGGCGGAGGTATTGACATATACCGCTTCATTTCCTGTTGAACCGTCACTTGCGGCATACCCAGTATATGTATTATTGGTGAGGGTAAAGTTGGCCGCAGTTCCTGTGATTTCAATAGCATGACCTGTTCCGTCACTAGTAAAAGAGGTATCCGAAATTAATGCGGCATTTGCTGGGCTACTCGCCAGAACGGCAGTCGTACCGCGATTATTGTCAATAACGCAGCTGGTCAAGGTCGCACCGCCTGTTGTAATTGTGTCAGTGCGTCGGAATACGCAACTTGTTACTACAGTAGCACCGAGGAAGGCGAAAGTGCTCAT
>JAZKIJ010000018.1:3521-7014 GCA_040384905.1 Patescibacteria group bacterium | reverse complement strand
GTGAACGAGCAACCGATCAAGTTTACGGTAGCATTATCGGTGACTGTAAAAGTGCCACGCGAGACAGTGCCAAGGGCGGAAAAGTTGCAGGAAGTCAAATCCACGCGACTACTGGCATTCTGAATCTCGATAGCATTAAACGATGCCGCCACCTTAAGACTTACAGCAATAACGACGTTTTTGTTAGAGTCACGAAAATCTACTAAGTTACCACCAGTGACTCCCAGAAGCAATTTGCCTTGAAGTTGGTAGCCACCTGAAATCTCTTGAAACTGCCCCCATCTATTTGTATTAGTATCATTCGTTGCGGCTATACCAGAAAATATTGCATAGTTAGATGCTTCTCCGAATGTAACAGTAAGAACTCTCCCCCAACGAATAGCATCCAGAGCCATCGGGTTGCCCTTGGAAATATTGATGAGGCAGTTAAACACCACACCGAAGTACTGCAGTGTAGCACTCGGTGAGCCGATAGTGGCATCGGCGGACAGAGATGGATCAACAGCGATGCATGTCCAACCAACGTATGGGAAAGTGTTGTTACCCAACACATACCACATCTTATAGTTCGCTGAAGTATTTCCTACTATAAGACGAACGCCTCCATTAGCATAGGTATCTATCAAAGCTCCGGCACCAGTAAATACCCAAGCGTAGTAAGCTTGTGGAGTTGTGATACCTTGTCCTGCCCCAGCGAGGATACCAATACCAGCCAAAGCAGGAGCTCCTGACGCTCCTGTAGATTTAGTAGAACTGGTTGTTCCTTGAATAAAATTATCCGTGTCGGCATTAGTTAGGGTGCCGAGCGTCGCACTGGTCGGCTCAGTGAAAGTACCTGAGCCGTCATTGATTGTAGTTAGGTCTGTTGCGTATACTGGTGCTGCCATAATAAGATTATAACAAAATCCAGCTGGATTTGGCTAGTATTTTTGTTTGCATTATTTATCTCACTAGTCTATTTTATTAATTATTTCACCACTTTAGTTTAAAAGGTTTTTTGCGAGTTTTTGTAGTCTCTTTTTTTTCTTTTATATCTGTAGTCTCTTTTCTTTCTTCTTTTTCTTTTTCTTCAACATTGACAACACCAATAAAAGTAGGATCCCTAAATGCTTTGCATTTATGAACATCGCCATCATAATACTTAAAACCGCAATTTTCACATTTTATTATTATTTTCTCGTTTTTTTTCATAAGTTTTCTAATAAAGAATGGTTATTAATTATAGAATACAATAGTTTGCTTCCCTAGCGACTATCATGTCCGGTATTAATGAAGGCAACGCACTGGCCTTGGTTGCGGAAGCCGAAGTCTATCCAATCCAATTGCTTGCATTGGTCTGTACTGGTTGGGTTAGGATTCGGATCGCCGTTGGGCGTTGGATCGCACACATTGCCGAGACCATCATTATCATTGTCCTCTTGACCAGCATTAGCTATCCCGGAACAATTATCCGCGATATTATCTACGCCATCACCATCAGTATCGCCGTTCGGTGTGAAATCACAAAGGTCGCCTTGCCCGTCACTATCGGCATCGGCCTGGTCAGTATTGATGTCCGCCGGGCAGTTGTCGGCGCCATCTTCGATGCCATCACTGTCGGTGTCAATTTGAATACTAAACTTTATCAAGAAGGCATCGGTGCTACCAGAGCTAGTTTGGCCAGGGAGGGTGCCAGCTGTTCTCCCGGCTACGTAGACACTGTCACTCGCATCTGTTGCAACACCATAAGCATAATCATTGACCGAAGTTCCAAATTGACGTGTCCAGATTTCATTGCTATTAGGGTCATACACTTGGATAAAAGCATCTGCTAAGCCGAAGTTCGTTTGGCCGGCAAAGGTTCCATACGTACCCCCGACCACATAAATGTTGCCATTTAAATCTATTAAGACGCCCTGGGGGTCATCGTTATCTGAAGTACCAAATTGACGTGTCCAGATTTCATTGCCATTAGAGTCATAAGCTCGAATGAAAGCATCGGAACCACCAGAGCTGGTTTGGCCGGGGAGGGTGTCAGTCGTTTGTCCAGTCACATAGATATTGCCATTCGCATCTATTGTGACGTCAGAAACCTGATCAGTCCCCGAAGTACCAAATTGACGTGTCCAGATTTCATTGCCATTAGAGTCATAAGCTCGAATGAAAGCATCATTGAGACCAGAGCTGGTTTGGCCGGGGAGGGTGTCAGCTGTAACCCCAGCTACATATATATTGCCATTCGTATCTATCGCAATGCCATTAGGATTATCATTTCCTGAAGTACCAAATTGACGAGTCCAAATTTCATTGCCGTTGGAACCATAAGTGCGGATGAAAACGTCTCCAAGGCCAGAGCTGGTTTGGCCGGGGAGGGTGCTAAATGTTTGTCCAGTCACATAGATATTGCCATTCGCATCTATTGCAACGTCTCGAGCGTAATCATTGACTGAATCACCAAATTGACGTGTCCAGATTTCATTGCCATCAGAGTCATAAGCTCGAATGAAAGCATCATTGAGACCAGAGCTGGTTTGGCCGGAAAAGGCACCGGATGTCCACCCAACTATATAAATATTACCACTCGCATCTATTGCAACGCTATAAGCCTGATCAGTCCCCGAAGTACCAAATTGACGCGTCCAGATTTCATTGCTATTAGGGTCAGACACTTGAATGAAAGCATCGAAATCGCCAGAGCCGGTCTGGCCGGGGAGGGTACCAGTCGTCAACCCGACTACATAGGCATTGCTGTTTGTGTCTAGCGTGATGTCTAAAGCTAAAGCCTGATCATTACCAAAAGTGCCAAATTGACGAACCCAATCTTCTTCAAGAAGTAAACCCGCGTATACTGGAGGAACAGCGAGGAATAATATCACAACTAGAACAAGTGACTTAGTGAAGATTTTTTTAATCATATTTAATCAGACCAGCGCTATTCCTATTCCTATTAAAATAACGTTACGCATCGCTAACTGCTGAGATAGTAGCCGAACCGCCAGTAGAGGTAAGTGTACCTGTAGTTCTCGCAGGTTTGATTGAGTCGGTATAACTTGGTCCCGTTCCACCGAAACGCGCCTCGATGAAGAGTGTCTGTGTTGCGGTCTGAATAGTGGTGAAGTTTATCGTGGCGCCAGAAGCGGCGTCATCAATGTAGCCAATAAACACATCTGCACCTATGGGGGCAGTGTTCGTTGAGAAGTCATGTGAGGTTATAGTAAATATCTTCGTACCGGTGTTCACCGCACTATACGGATGTCTAGTATAACTACCGTTCGTTCTCTCTATACGAATAGTTCCGCTTGCTGGTGTATTGGCTGGGATTGCTTCGTCTACCTCCACACTCGTGACCGCTGCACCGTTAAGCAAATTAGTATTTGAGAGTTGGTCATAGTCTAATCCGCCAGAGCCGTCTTCCGGACCGACAAGGATACGATAACCAGATAGGACTCCACCGACGGTAAAGGTGACATTGTTCGGTGGTTGGCGAGTCACACCATCGAGAGCTTGAAGTTTG
>JAZKIJ010000018.1:0-3511 GCA_040384905.1 Patescibacteria group bacterium | reverse complement strand
TTTGTCATTAACCGCAAGGTCAGCATATTCCAAAGCGAATCCGTAAGAACCCACAATGGACGAACCGGTTGAAGCACCGCAGAATGGTGCTGAAATGGTCTTTTCAGTTACTGTGCTTGCTGTTGCAGTGACGCCACCTTGTGTAAGGGTATTTGCATTTGGTACAACGCCCGTAAGAAGTTGAATATAGATAGTATCATCTGTCTGGTCACTTGCGAGTACCTGTCCTGTTCCTGCCGTAACTCCTGAACCCCACGATACTGGGGTTGCTCCACCTTCAACAAACTCACCACCGGCGAGTCCCGTATAGAGCACTGAGTGAGTGATACCTCGGAATAGCTGACCATCAATGCCATACAGTTCAGCAGTTTCACCACGACGCGTGAGGTACTTCATCCTCTCGTAGAACTGGTTGATGGTGTACGCATCTTTGTTCCACTCTGAATAGTATTCCTCATTTGTCGTATTGTTATCAACGTCGATTAGATTAAAACCAGCAGTGACATTTGTTATTTCTGTCCATGCTGCCACAGTACCTGACACTGTCGTGTTGTTGAGGTCAGCCGCATAGGTAAGCGGCACTACGTTTACTCCACGACCGGTCGACGGAATACGAAACTCGCTGTAGGTCTTCTCCCACTCGCGGGTTGTAAAGAGAAGTGTAGTGTTGTCAATGTTCGCACCAGCCGTCTTAATTTTGACCATGAACTGCATCGCCACACCATTTGCCGCATCGGGGTTAATACCAATGAAACTCTCCCCGTCTGGTTGTGAATTCCAATAGTCATTTGTCAATACCGCATTATTCTGAACAACATTCACATACACACCACGATTAGCAACGACTCGGACACCGTCGTAAATTACTTCTGTTCCACCTGAACCCTGAATGATGGAGCCACCGTAAATAAACTCTGATGCGGGATATGTGGCATATGCATCATCAAGCGTATAGCCGTTTGTGAGAGTAATGATGGTGTCGAACTTCTTGTCTGACGGATTAACCGTCGTGACATCTAGGTAGTCATCGTTGGCAACCGAAGCATCGTCAGCCAAGCTTTGAAGCCATCGGTGGAGTTCGAGGACGGTTACATAGTTTGCAGTTGCGGTGCCGTGGTCGCCACCAATGTAGCGAATTGCCTTGTTGGTCTGTACTTGCCATTTAGTTGCGTCTAATGCCATATATTTTTATTTATTAATAATTTATTTTTTTAATACAAAACTTTTTTCTTGTAGTCACGTTCAATTATATACCATTCACTCTAAGAATACATAATATTCAAGCCTCTTGTGTGGATAACTTTTATATTTTATGTATAAGTTAGTGAAGAATAATTATCCCAAACTTGGTCAAAAACTCCCGCACCGGCCCATGTGATACTTATACCAGTTGTACTATCAATTTTTTTTACACGCCACACTGCTGATGAAGTTGTCGAACCGATAGTCGCTTCACCCAGATAATCAATAGAACCGACTGTTACAAGACGAAGAGCGAATTTAAAACCACCAAAAGAAATTGTTTGCAACGTTGTCTCCGTGGAAGCCGATGTTGGTAATGAAGAACTTAGAACATCAACCTGGAGATGTCTATCACCATCCACTAAACCACTTTTTGCTACATCTCCCGAATCACTAAAACTACTAGAACCAGCACCAGAGACAGAAGTAACTTTAACTTGTAAAGCACCAGCATCAAAAGTCAAATCTGAAGTCTTGAGTAGTGATGCAACTGTTTCTTCAGTAGCAGGATTTATTCTAGTGTTAGTGTCGTCTTTCAACCCCACTACGTTGGAAGTCGGAGTACTTCCGGCAACGTATGCGCTTGCCGCTTTTGGCAATAAAGTAGTAGCGGCAAGACCAAGCCCAGCAACTCCTGCAACTTTCAAAAACGTTCTTTTTTTATTATCAAATCTCTCTTCTGTCTTGATCCCTTCTCTGATGAATTTTTCTTTTCTAAAAATCCCATCCACCCGCAAACGCGACGGCGCGAACGTTCTTTTTTTATTATCAAATTTCTTTTCTATCGTCTTTTTTTCTTTTTCTATCTGTATTCCTTCTTTGGTGAATTTTCCTTTTCTAACAATCCCATCCACCCGCGAACGCGCACGCGAAAAAACTACTTTTTTAGAAGTTTCCACTGAAAAAGAACCTGATTTATTTTTTTTTCTAAACCCAAACATGGGTACATATGAATTTTACTATATTGGAGTATTTATGCAATTAAAAAAGTGAAATAAGTAATTTAGTGATATAATTATTCCATGGAACAAAAAACAGGTTATGCGCCTGCTAATAATATTTTTGATTGGTTATTTGTATTTTTTTCTGGCTGGTGGACGGCCGGAGTTTTCTTGGATGGTTGGGCTCATACACACTTAGAATCAACTCTGGAAACTATATTTACTCCTTGGCATGCAGTTTTTTATTCTGGAATACTCGCTACTGGAGCTCTCGTATTATTCGAATTATGGAAAAACCATGGGAAAGGTTACAACTGGAATCGTTCACTTCCACGAGAATACATATTTGCATTTTATGGTTTGATATTAGTCTTTATCGGAGGTCCAGGAGATTTAATTTGGCATGAATTATTTGGTATCGAAGTCGGCATTGAAGCATTATTAAGTCCGACACATATTCTGCTTGCATTTGGTGGTGCGATGGTTGTCAGCGCACCCCTGCATGCCATATGGTATCGGAGTAGTAAAATACATAAAATACCTGCAATACTTTCCTTCTCATGCCTCTTGATGACCCTTGGTTTTATGCTTCAATTCTTACATCCATTTAATTTTCCTTGGATGGCACAAAGTTTTTTAAATTCAAATCATATTAATATAAATTGGGGAGGCGGATTAGGCATTGCTAATATAATTGTGTTTACAGGCATCTTTATGGGGATAACTTTGGCGAGTATCAGACATTGGAAATTCCCTTTTGGAAGTTTTGCAACAATCTTAACTTTAAATGCTTTTGCAATAACTATGATGCATGGCGAATATTATATATTTATATTAACTGCCTTAATCGCAGGAATTTTAATTGATATTTTATACCAAAAAGTATATGCACTGTCTCTAAAAGAACGCCATATCAGAATCTTTGGAATATTTACTCCAATTATATTATTTACAACTTATGTAATAACAATTTTATTAATTGACACGACTCCTTGGTCAATTCATATGTGGCTAGGATCAATAGTTATTTCTGGCATAACCGGTGGCCTTATGACCTACTTGGTAGTTCCCCCGGGAGATGGAATCACGAGAGACTAGAAAAAATATGGTAGGATTAAATCGTGGCAAATTATGTGGAAAATAGAAAGGCGAGATTTAACTATGAAATCTTGGAAAAATACGAAGCCGGTATTGAGCTTTTGGGTACAGAAGTAAAGTCTGTGCGTGGAGGACAAATGTCGCTCGAAGGAGCTTTTGTGATTATTCGTGGAGGCGAAGCGTATTTGATCAATGCCAATGTTCCGCCTTATCAGCCTAAAAATGCGCCA
>JAZKIJ010000017.1:0-4244 GCA_040384905.1 Patescibacteria group bacterium | reverse complement strand
TTTCGATTGAAAGTGGCGAACATACACCATAACTTCCTTCAATTACAAATTCCTTGCTAGCTTTGGCTAGCATTTCTCTGATCCAAAGCGGATACAATTTCTCCCCTAAGTCGTAAGCGGATCTTCCTTTTTTGTCGACCAGTGAAATATCGGCTCCTGCCTTTACTAACGCATGAACGCCTGCAGGGATTGATTTTTTTGCGGCTAACATTAATGGAGTCAGTCCATCTTTGTCTTGCACGTTCAAGTCTGCTTCTAAAGAGATCAGGAGTTCTACCATACTGAAATCGTAGAGTGCGGGATTGGTAACCGCTCTGTGAAGGGCAGTTCGACCTGATTTGTCAGCTACGCTAATGTAAGCACCTTGCTCTATATACAATTCAGCTAGGTACTGGCCGCTGCGGTAGAATATTACATTTTCATACGGGGTGTTTTCCTTGCGACAAATTTCCTTTTTTAACTCGATGGAAGATGTGAGTGGTGTACATCCGTTTTTATTTTGATAGTTCACATCTGCACCACACGCTAACGCTTGCTCAGCGGAGTCAATATCAGCAGCGCTGGAGGCTTTAACTAGTTGCTCGTTTATCTGAAGTTGGGTTTTGCCAGTGCAAGTGTTGGTAATGGAGAACTGACCGCTAATTTTACATGAAACCATATATACATCTTTAATACGGGAAGGAACCCAGTGAGGGGCTCCATTCGCTTCGGGATGGTTTGTATAAATTGTTTTTTCAATCGTTAACTTGGAATCAGAATATAGATTTTGCGCGGGCAAATATTTGGGAATTTCTAGTTTTAGTCTCTTATCATCATAGTCCATAAAAGAAGTAATCATTAGTTGTTCGCCTGCAGAACCTGCGTGAACTTGGTAGTTACTAGGTTTTTTTCCCGGAAGAGTAACGGCCGCTTCGTGCGTATTGCGTGCTGTCGCAGCACCGACGATTGGACTGACGATTACCTTAGTACCGTTGGCTCCGGTACATTCCACCGTTTGAGCATTAGCTTGAGATACAAAAATTACCGCCACTACTGCGCTTAAAATGAAATTCATATCAACTCCTAAGTGGGACTTACAATCTAATAGCGGTCATAAGGACGCGCGAAAGTGACCGGTGCCATTAATTTAACACTGCGGAACTTTCGCACGGATTGAATAAAATTTAAAGAGCGATAGAGGTGTTTGTACATATTTCCGCAGAGAATCAGGCAATGAATCACTGCGGAAATATACGGCTGGGACTTAATTTCGCTAGACGGTCTATTTATACCCGAACTCGGATTTGATTTCTGGTAAAGCGTTTATAAGCAAGCTTTGCCCCAGGTATTTGCCGCTTTATCACCAATCCCTAAATGTAGGGCAGTGCCGGAGTAATATCCCAATGCTCTTAATCTTCCTTGGGCTCTCCATTTACAAAGTTGTTTGTGGGCCTTCTCTTGATCGGCCTTGCTGGCGAACCGAACATCAATGGAAGTTCCAAAAGGATGGCGCCCAGCCGCACCGCCCACATTTGAGTTATAAGGCTCTGGTCTCCACCAGTTATAAATGGTCGCGATCTTTACACCCATTGTTTGAAGTTCTTTGATGAGTTTGACCGCGGTGATTGCATAATCCCAACTTTTTTCATCTGGATGAATGAAAAAGTGGGGCTGTTGTACACTATAAGTACAGTCAAAAGTACCGTGACTTTCAGGATTGGGGCGTGCGACTTGCTGACACCAGGATGAATTCTGCGTCTCGGCGCTACAACGGCTTAGAAATTGATTTAGCTTGGTATTTCCAAGGTCGACCGTGGCAATTTGTGCTCTCGAGGCGCGCACGCACTTTACGCTCTCAATTTCAGCAAGCTCTGGCTCAAGTTCGGAATCATCTTGAATGTTATGCTGGTGCTCTGCCTGTGATACATCATACCTATTTAATTCAGCTCTTTCACAGCCAAATTGTAATATCAATGCGAGACCGAAAATAGCTCGCCCTAGAAAACTTGATAGTTTTTTATTCATCGTGCAGTGCTCCTCTTTTAAGCAGCATCGCCATAATTATTAATATCCCGTAGTCCGGTGATTGATATTCAAAGCCTAAGTCTTGTCTAGAAACGATACACGGGCATTCGTGAACGAAGCTTCGCTCGATTTCCCGCGGCCAGTGCGGGTTTCCAGACGTATTGCAGTTAAGTAGTTCAAACATATCTATACTTAAGACGCGCAAAAAGAAGTCGAGGCAATCGGTTGGATTATTTTACTAAGTTCTTGTCACAAACCCCTTGTGCCATACGTAATAGGGTTGTAGCAGTGGACGATGTTGGTAAATTTTAATTTGAGGAGAGGTAAGATGGGTAATATTGGTATCACGTTGAAACGGTCTCTAGCTTTAATGGTGTGCTATATTTCGTTCCTTTTTGTTTCAATGCCTGCGATAGCGGCCGAAGCGTTGAAGATCGTTGAAAACGAAAAGGTATGTATGGTGACCGACATGTTTTTCGGAAAGAAGCAGATTCCAGTTACCCATGAAGGAAAGACCTATTACGGTTGCTGCCAGAATTGCAAAAAAACTTTGTCTGAAGATGTAACTGCAAGAAAAGCAACCGACCCGGTAACAGGGAAATTAATTGATAAAGCCACGGCTGTAATCGCGACGCGTGAAGATAACTCGGTTGTGTATTTTGAAAGTAAAAAGACCTTCGAACAGTATCAAAAGCAACCAATAAAATAGGCGAAGTCACATAAGTTAAAGTGATTACGAATTCTTATTTTAAGGAGCAGAATGCACGATCTCAGTGAAACGGATGAGGAGCTCATGGCCCAATATCAACTTGGGTCCGAGGACGCTTTCGTGGTGCTTTACAGCAGACATTCGTCGAAGATATTCGGTTATATTTGTAAATACATTCCTAACCGCGAGCGTGCAGCTGAGGCATTTCAAGAAGTTTTTGCGAAGATGCATAAATCAAAGCATCTTTATAATTCAACGCTACCTTTTATGCCGTGGCTTTTTTCAGTATCTCGCTCTGTAACACTTGATGTGATTCGGTCGGATACAAGACGAGATCTAAAAACAGTTAGCTTTAAGCAAATGACGAGTGAAAGTCGAGATTTTGAGAATCAGGGGGAACATAAACTTATCGAGTTGAAGCCCCAACTTGCATCCTTACCAGACTCGCAAAGGATTGCGGTTGAAATGCGATTTGTTGACGAGAAGACATTTGAGGAAATTGCAAATCGTCTTAATACTTCGCCTATGAATGCGCGGAAATTAATTAGTCGTGGAGTTAAAAGACTTAAAGAATTAATCCAGGAGGGAGATAAGCCATGAATGGTGAAAATAAGAACGAATGGGTGAAAGATTATGAAGAGTTTTTAGAAGCAGATACAGTGTCGGTACCGCAGGCGCTATCTAAAACTATTTTAACCAAAATAGGCAAGTTAATGGATCCAAGTCCGTTAAGTGTTTTCGGAAAAGTAGCGTTAATTCATGCGGTAGTGGGGTTCTTCTCGCTTTCAATCTGCCACCAGTTTGGTGTAAACCCGTTTGGAACACAGGCGTCGCTTGCAGATTGGTTTATGGCCGTCGGCGGCCATAGCGTTTGCATGATTGGATGTGGAATATTATTTATGGGCGGAAGCCTTCTCGCTTCAGGATATTTTTTAACGCTTGAAGAGACTCGCGCACTTCGTAGAACGGGATTCCCGCAGTTCTTTGGACTGGGAATATTGTCTCTAGGGCTTTTGGCGACACTCGGAGCGGAGCTTGCTTTAACAATTGGTGGACTATGGCTCTTAGGTGCGATGATGGGTGGGTTTGTTGCTACTGAGATGGTTTGGAAGTTTAAATATATTCGTGTCCAAAAGCTCACTCGAGCCGCATAACGTTTTGCTATAGAGGTGCAGATAGTGGAAACGCTTAGAGGCGAAAGAGTAGTTTTTATAAAAATAGGGGTTTGAAAAATGAAAGTGCTTTGTTCGTATTTTATCTTTGTATGTTTCACGTTAATTTTTTCTTTTGAGGTTCAAGCAAAGGTCGTGCGGTATGAACTGAGCATTCGTAACGAAAAAGTGAATATGAGTGGAAAAAAAGAAGTGGATTTTGCGCTTACGGTAAACGGAGGGATTCCTGCTCCGACTCTCGAATTCACGGAAGGCGATGATGCCGAGATTTTAGTTCGCAACAATCTCCCAAAAGAAGAGGTATCGATTCACTGGCACGGACTACTTCTTCCGCCTGAAGAAGATGGCGTTGCTTACGT
>JAZKIJ010000016.1:21382-38560 GCA_040384905.1 Patescibacteria group bacterium | reverse complement strand
TTTGCTAAAGAGGCAGGGTGTTAAAGCCCTCGAGGGTTCGAATCCCTCCTTCTCCGCAAATACCAAAACCCAAACAAAGCCCAAGCTTTGTTTGGGTTTTGTTGTATTTGCGCGAGAAGGAGGGATTCGAAGACCCTGCCAGCTATTTTGCAAAAATAGCGACAGGGTGTACTGAAGTCGTAGACTTCGAATCCGCAAAGCCCAAGCTTTGTTTGGGGTTTGTTTGTATTTGCGCGAGAAGAGAGGATTCGAAAAGGTTGCCAGCTACTTTGCAAAAGTAGCGACTGTCAATTGAGCGAGCGTTATAAAAATTTATTTTTATAACCGAGTGAAAGCAGACAGAAAGCTCTGCTTACAACCTATACTGGTCTGTAAGCAGAGCTTTCTTTCACTGCATTCGCAACATAAATAAAAGTAAATTTTTATTTAGTTACTCATTTGTGAAAGTAACAACCGAAATTCCTCTCTTCTCCGCGTTTGAACCACCTCCTGGTGGTTATTTTCTTACGGGGGAATACGCAAGTACGCTACTCGCTTTCATTTCTAGGTGTATTGCTTCCCGGAGTTTTCTTGGGGTTAATTTTCTTAGTTTTCTCTAAAAGGTCTTCTTCAGTAAACAAAATATTTTCAATCGCAAACGACGAGCGCTGACTAGCGGATGATCTTGATTTTGAGGATTTTTTATCAAGTGACGGGACGGAAAACGTCCGCGTAGTTTTTTGGATAATTTTTTTCATACCTATTTAGTATACTCGGAAATTGCATTCATAAACACCTCGCCAAATTGAGTGAGTTTTTTCTCACCGACTCCGTTAATTGCTAAAAAATCAGCAGGGTTCGTGGGCTGATGATGAGCGAGTTCTCGTAGCGTCTTGTCCCCAAACACAATATACGCCGGAACGCCTAAACGAGTGGCTTCAAGAGTACGTACCTGGCGTAAGACTTCAAATAAATCTGTATCGTAGTTAATATCGGGGAGGGCTACTGATGCTTTGGGCGTTTTAGCTTTTTTAAGAGTCGCGTGAACGAAAGGTGTGCCGGGGGTGCAGGTGTCGCAATTGCCACAATTACTCACTGAAAAGTCTTCATTAAAATATTGAAGCAAAAATTTTCGCCGGCATGCTCGCATAGTGCCGTACTCAACAGATTGATTTAAGTTATTTTGGACGTGTATTTTTTCATCAGAATCCGCTAACTGGCGAATAAAGAAATCGTGTTTAAATTTATCAGCCGCTGAGTATAAAAGTACACAACGGGCAGGCAATCCATCACGACCGGCTCGCCCGGTTTCTTGGTAATAACCTTCAATTGATTTAGGTAAGCTATGGTGAATCACCAGTCGTACATCAGGTTTATCAATACCCATTCCAAAGGCAATGGTAGCCACCATAATCTGGATTTCATCACGAATAAATTTTTCCTGATTTTCTCGCCTCCTGTCAGCTCCCAGTCCTGCATGATAGGTGCCGGCTTTGTATCCATAGGCGGATAATTTTTCAGCAATCGATTCGGTGTCTTTGCGTGAAAAGCAGTAAATAATAATACTTTGTTCCGGATGACTCGCGACCAGGGTGGCTATGGTTTTAAAAGAGTCTTTTTTAGGTAATACTTCGTATCGAAGATTCGGACGATTAAAACTAGACGTGAATATTTTAGGGGTTGGTAAATCAAGTTGCTGCACAATATCCGCTTGTACTTTTTTGGTGGCGGTAGCGGTAAGGGCAATAATCGGAATATTTGGAAATTTTGACCGCAAATATTTTAAGTTGCGGTATTCTGGCCTAAAATCATGACCCCATTCGGAAATACAGTGCGCTTCATCAATCGCAAAGAGACAGATAGGGAGCGTGTGTAGCAATGCTTCAAATGATGACATGGCTAACCGCTCCGGGGCAATGTACAGAATTTTAATTATTCCTTGTTTAGTTTTTTCTATAACTACATCAATCTCGTCACGTCCCATACTACTGTTGATCATAGCGGCACTAATACCATTGCCCGCAAGCGCGTCCACTTGGTCCTTCATCAGGGAAATAAGGGGAGAAACAACGACGGTCAGTCCGTCTTGCAAAAGAGCAGGTAATTGAAAACAGAGTGATTTTCCACCCCCGGTTGGCATCAGTACAACACAGTCCTTTTTATCAAGTACGGTTTGAATAATGTCTTGTTGCAAAGGCCTAAAGGTGTCATAACCAAAATATTGTTTAAGAGTAGCGTGCATAGCCAGGTACAGTATATACTAAATAGGATATGACACTAGAAATGAAAAAAGCAGTATTAGCAGGTGTGAGAACAGTCTGGGAGACTGTTCGCAAGACTCATTGAGCTATTTTGTGAGCTGAAAGCGAAATAAAATGGCCAATGAGTGGACAGCTTCTGTAAGAAGTGTTTCTGGGGTTAAAATAAAATTACTATATCTATGCATAAAAAAGCAGTATTAGCAGGGGGATGTTTCTGGGGCTTAGAAGACCTCCTTCGTGACCAAACCGGAGTAATTACCACTGAAGCTGGTTATACTGGAGGGACTAATGATAATCCCACCTATCAACATCACCCCGGTCACGCAGAAGCCGTAGAAATTACCTATAACCCCGAGATTATTTCGTATAAGCAACTATTAGATTTCTTCTTCCAGATTCATAATCCCACCACGCTTAATCAACAGGGCAATGACCGCGGCACGGCCTACCGCTCAGCTATTTTTTATGGCAATGAGGAAGAAAAAGCCATAGCGCACGAGATGATTGGTATTGTAAACGACTCAAAACGCTGGGATGCACCGGTAGTTACCACGCTTGAACCGCTAACCACTTTTTGGCCAGCCGAAGACTATCACCAAGACTATCTCATTAAAAATCCCGGAGGTTATACCTGCCACGCTATCTACTTTGATAGTTATTTGAAAACTAAGCCCCTATAGTCTATACTGACGAGCGTCCAGGGAGGATTGGCCGAGTGGCTGAAGGCAGCGGTTTACTAAACCGCCAGAGGGTAAAACTTCTCGTGAGTTCGAATCTCACATCCTCCGCCCGTATAAAATACCGCCTGTAAGGGCGGTTATTTTATTGGGCGGAGGATGAGCGAGTGACTAATGTCACTCGCGGTGAGATTCGAAAGACGGAAGCATGTCGCTCTGCGACAGCTGAGTCGGGGTCGAGAGTACTTACTAGAATCAGAGCGTAGCGAATGATTATAGTTAGTAACTCGTGACCGAATCTCACATCCCTCTAACCATTCACCGAAGTCCGGTTGTTATTATTATGTACGCGGGTATTTACTGAGTCCGTCGCCGTCAGTGCCGAAAAGAGTAGGTACACGGCCGATAGACCAACTAGTCCATACACGATACGACTTAACGGTGTCATGTCGCCAAATAATAAACGAACTAAATCTAAGTCAAACAGGGCAATGGTACCCCAGTTGATTCCTCCAATTACCACTAACACAAACGCAATTAAATCAAACGAAGTAAGATTTTTCATAGGTATGTATTTATTGTGATTAATGTCTAAAGCTCCGCTCACGCAGGGAGATGATATTTAGGAGAAGGGAAGGATTATAGTTTGGCAGGGTAGAGCGTGGGCGGATTATTTTCTACCCAAATTGCTAATGCGCCATCCATCACCAGCTCCTCTTCTAGGTTTTTTTGCAACAGTTCTTCCACGTCAGTCAGTTCTAAGTTTTGGGCATCGATAATTGCTGCTCGGTAGAGAGCCATCTCATAATGTTCAATGGCACGACCGGAGGCAGCGAGGACGTAGTCAATAAGTACCTCATCTTCTAATTGGTCGAGGAGTGTTTTGCTATCTGTAATGAGTGCTCTAATGGCCTCAACTTTTACCTTTCGCGGCTTTTTATCATAAGATGAAAAGACCGCTTCCAAACGCTCCTTTTGGTTCGTTGTTTGCGCGAGGTGGGTTTCAAAACCAGCTCGTAAGACCTCGTCGCTTACCGCCTTTATCATTTTGGGAATGGCTTTTTCCAGTACTGATTCTATGTCATACAACATTTGTATGGTGTATACCGCCACAGCTTCCGGCGTTTGATTTTTTAGCATAGTACGTACATTAGGCTGGTAATACTACTATTATAATATTGGTATTAAAAATTGACAACAATTTTACCAATTCTATACATATATTAAGGTATTAATGCGCCCAGGCCAGTAAACTAATTTCGGTGGTATCAGGTAGGTGTGGCAACAGTACCTCACGAGCAGCCATGAGTGTACTGCCCGTTGTGCAGACGTCATCACAGAGAATAATGCGCTCATATTGAGAGAGCAGATGTATATATTTTGCAGTACAGCTAAATGCCTGTTCGACATTTTTTTCACGCATGGCTCGGTTCAAAGATGTCTGGGGTTTCGTGTGTCTGCTTCTAATGAGGAAGTGTGTTTGAACGGTTGCGTTGTAGTTGGAGGTTTTGATATAGGTAAGTACTCGCGCTACCTGATTAAACCCCCGCTCCCGTTCCCGTTTCAGACTCAGTGGAATCGGAATGATAAGAGTTTTTTTCGCGGGTAACGTTTTAAGATGGGTAGCAACAAGCACGCCTAATAATTTCGCCGCATAAAAATTATGTTCAAACTTGCACGCGGCTACTGCTGCTTGGATAGTGGGTATGTGGTAGGAAGATAAACAAGTAATTGAGTGGTGTGTGTGCGGCTGATAAAAACTTTCAAATCGTAATGGAGTAACCTGCCGTAATGCACGTTCGTGAATCGTGGGTGGAAAAATAAAATCAAGAATTATTCGCAACGGGTATAGCATCTCTATAAGTATACGATAGGCATATGGTACAATTTTATTATTATGGGTCTTTCCAATATTTTTTCGTCTATTAAAAAAACTGCTCAGGATCAATCAACTACCAAAGATAAAGTAATTGGTATCGACATTGGTTCCTCTTCAATAAAAATCGTTGAGCTGCAAAATCGTGAAAACGTATTAACACTCACGACCTATGGAGAACTAGAACTCGGTCCATATGCTGATGAAAATCCGGTTGGACAAGCAGTGGTGTTACCTCCCAATATTGAACGACAAGCGCTTGTCGATATTCTTCGTGAGTCTGCCTCTAAAGCACGACAAGCCGTATTTGCTATGCCACTGGCATCTAGTTTTGTAACAGTGATGTCAATGCAGGCGACTGCCGAAGAAGATATTTCTCCTCGAGTGCGGGTAGAGGCGCGAAAATATATTCCAATTCCTATTGGAGAAGTAACGTTAGATTGGGCAGAAGTAGATATAAGTACCAATGAAGGCGCGACAACGCGGGACGTATTATTGGCTGCGATTCAAAATGATGCCCTGGCGCGGTTTAAGGGATTGATGGATACGGTGGAATTTCGGAATACTCCCATTGAAATCGAATGTTTTAGTGTGATTCGCAGTGTCTGCTCAGCGGACGAGGCTAATTGTGCCATTATCGATGTCGGGGCAACGACCACCAAACTCTACATTGTGCGCGATGGGTTACTGCAACGAATGTATCGGGTACGAGCCGGGGGTTCATTGTTTACTGAAAAAATTGCCAAAGAAATGTCAATTTCTTTTGCTGAGGCTGAAGTTAAAAAACGAACCGTACAACAAAGTGATGAGGAGTTTCCTTCACTCTTAAAATTACACCAGCTTACCTACGAGCGTGTGTTCCGAGAATTTAAACAAGTAATTTCTGAGTACGAGAAAAAATTAAATGTACAAGTAGAAACCATTTATGTCGTAGGGGGAGGAGCTCAGTTCGAAGGGTTTAACGGTTTTGCTTCTGCGTTGCTCGAAAAAAATATTCAAACACCGTTACCATTTAACAAAGTTGCCTATCCGGCCTTTATGGAAGACACTATGAATACTATCGGCTCGACCTTTGCAGTTGCCTTGGGGGCAGCTATCCGTTCGTTTGAATAATTCTGTCCACAGTAACGCACCACATTTAATTCGTGAATACCATATAATACGAGCATGCCCGAGTCACCATCTAGTTCTTTTATTCCAAAGCGCGGTCCTGGCAAAAAGCCATCATCAGCCCGCCCTGGTAATTTTGTATTATTCTCCGTTTTAAGTTACGCCTTGTTTGTCTCTGCACCACTGGCATCAGCTGCAGTTTTTATTTACGAGCGACACACTGAAAATCAATTTAATAAAGCAGTAGTCGCACTTGATCAAGCTATCATTAGTTTTAACGAAGAAGACCTTAGACGAGTCACTGAATTTAACGAACGCCTCGCCACTAGTAAATTATTGCTGGAGTCACACGCTTCAATAGTGTCATTGCTCCAAACGATTGAAAATTCAACAGCTCAAACAGTAAAATTCAAGAGTATTGATATCACACGAGCGAACAAATCAACACTTACGGTAAATGGCTTTCTGACTACACCTAGTTTTGATGGGGCTCTTTTCCAACGATCAAGTTACGGGGCGACAGATATCATTAATAATCCATTGTTTACTGACGTTAAATTAATGAAAGTAACAGCCGAGGACCCTACAGTAACAGTATCGGAAGAAAAAAATGTTGAATTAAAAGTGTCCTTCGACTTTTCGGTAAGTGATGTACTGTATAAACCATTTGTAGGGGAGACTACATTTGATCAATCAATTAATACAAGTGATGAAACAGCGTTCCCATCTGAAGACACCAGTACTTCAGCTAACGAAACTACACTATGAACAAATTTTCTTTCCTAACTCAGATAGGGATGGTGGCAATCGCTGTCACGATTGTGTTAATGTACATTCAACCAAAAATTTCATCAATCCGGGAAATTCAAGATTTAACAGCTAACTACGAAGTAGAAACACAAAATGTTTCGCAAGTTAATGAGAATCTAAAAAGTAAAATTGCTGCTATTGAGTCAATTAACCCTCAAGATGCTCAAGCTCTAGCACGTTTTATGCCTGATCAGGTAGATGACATTGCGGTGCTTAAAGACTTGTCACTTATTTTAGAGTCACAATCAGTACAGGGATATGACATTGCCTATAAAGGTAATACAGCCAATGTACAAGCAACAGAAGAAACTCTTAACGAATATAATTCAGCAGTAGAATACTTTTTTGAAGTTACCTTTGAGTCTACATACGACCAATTAAAAAACATTCTCGCCCTGGTTGAAACCAATGATTATATGCTCCAGGTTTCAAATCTTAAAGTTTCAGAAGGGACTGAAGATAACCTCGCTGTTGAATTGAGTCTCACTTCGTATGCCCGTGCCTCAACCACTGTAGCGGTAGCACCATAATATCGAAATATATGCCTGAATCATTAAAAAATATTTTAGTTGGAATCATCTGTATTGTTCTCTTTGGGTTTGCCTATTTCTTTTTTACAGGTAGTGATCCTGAGGATGGTTTTAGTACCCAAAGTGCTGATGATCAAGCTGCTTTGGTAGCAAAAACACAAAGTTTTATTGAACGAAGCCGAGTATTAGAAGCCATCAGTATTGATGCTGGTTTTTTCACCAATAGTGTCTTTACTAGTTTGCGTAGTTTCTCAACTGAAGTACCTAACCAACCGCTCGGAAAAAATAATATTTTTGATACGGCTCAAAATGTAACAGCGGTAGCGACAGAAGTCGAAGAAGACGCAGAATAATTTTTTGTATGAGTATCATACTCTTATTACAAGAACGAGGTTTAATCTCGGAAGAAATTTTAGCCCAAGTTAATCAAAAAATTTCTGAAGAGGGGCAAACCATTGAAGAGGCAATACTGAAATCTGGCATCGAACCAGCGCTGTTAAAAACTATTTCGGCAGAATACTATCAAGTGCCGGCCTTTGATTTAATTGAAGGGTTTGAAATAAAGTCTGAAGTTTTGTCTTACATTCCCGAAGATTCGGCTTTCCACTACCACATAGTTCCCCTACAGGTACTTGATGATGTATTGGTGGTGGGAGTAAATGACCCGGATAACTTGCAGGTGCGAGAGGCGCTTAACTTCATTAGTACAAAACACAATATTCCCTACAAGATGGTGTTTTTATTGATGTCTGAAATTGAGAAAGCCCAAGAGTTTTACTCTAACCTAAAAGGTGAAGTAACTGACGCGTTGGTAACGCTTGAAACAGAGCTCGATACAGAAATTGCTAAAAACAGTGCAGAAGGTGAAGACGGCCAAGAGGCAAACTTTGAACATATTAAAGAGGATGCGCCAGTTACCAAAATTGTAGCTACAATTTTGCGCTATGCAGTTGACGGGAAAGCGTCTGATATTCACATTGAGCCAAATGAAAAAAAAGTAATTGTACGGTTTCGAGTAGATGGTGTTTTAGCTACGAGTTTAGAGTTGCCTAAAGGAGTGCAGATGGCAGTAGCTGCTCGTATCAAAATCCTCACGTCCATGCGACTTGATGAACGACGTAAACCTCAAGATGGACGTTTCTCCGCTACCTTTGATGGTCGTAAAATCGATTTTCGTGTGTCTATTTTGCCCACCAGTCATGGTGAAAAGGTGGTAATGCGTATTTTAGATAATGAAAAAGGGGTCCGTACCCTAGAAGATGTGGGAGTAACCGGACATTTGCTCGAATCAATTAAACGTATGTTAACCGAGCCCTACGGAATTATCCTTATTTCGGGACCTACTGGTTCTGGAAAGTCCACCACTCTGTACGCTATGTTGTCGGCGCTTGATAAAACTTCCAAAAACGTTCTCTCGCTTGAAGATCCAGTTGAGTACGATATTGCCGGGGTGAGTCAGTCCCAAATGCGCCCAGAAATTGGGTACACGTTTGCTGCTGGGCTACGTGCCGCTTTGCGTCAGGACCCTGACATTATTATGGTGGGGGAAATCCGAGATAAAGAAACAGCGCAATTAGCTATTCAAGCAGCGCTCACTGGGCACTTAGTGTTATCTACTATTCACACCAACAATGCGATTGGTGTAATTCCTCGGTTGATTGATATGGGCGTAGACCCGTATTTGATTGCCCCGACGTTAAAATTGGCTATTGCGCAACGGTTGGCGCGTAAAGTGAAAGAGGGAACTGGGTTAGAGGAACCGGTTGGCATCAGTATGAAATACATGATGGATGATACCTTTAAGACTCTGCCTGAAAAATTCAGTTCCCGTATTCCTACCGGCACGAGTATTGTGCACCCACAACCAAGTCCTGGTTGCGCGACGGGTATGCGCGGACGGATGGCGATTATGGAAGTGCTTGAAGTAAACGAGGCAATTCAAGAAATGATTTTAAAAAGTTCTTCGGAAGAAGAGATTTACAATGAAGCCCGAAAACATGGATTTATGACCATGAAGGAGGACGCCATTATAAAAGCGCTTGAACACAAAATTCCCTACGAGGAAATGAATATTTTTGGTACTAAAATCGGGATTGATGAAGAATTACTAGAAGGGGTGAGCCAAGCTGTCGATAAACCCATCGTTCCTCCTGATACTAGCGCTATAATAAGTAGTAATGAAAATACTTCTAGTTGATGACGACACTTTTTTACGAGATATGTATGCCACTAAATTTATTGAGTGTGGTCATGATGTCACGCCGGCTATTCATGCAAGTGATGCATTACGAATTCTCGAGTCAGTACAGGATTTTGATTTGATGTTAGTAGATATGATAATGCCCGGCATGACGGGTGTAGAGTTGCTCACCGAATTAAAAGCCACCATGCCCGATTTAAAAATGAAAAAAATTGTTCTTTCTAATCAAGGACAAGACCAAGATATAGAAGAGGCAAATGATGCCGGAGCAATTGGATATATTATTAAAGCTCAGTCAGTCCCGAGTGAGGTGGTAAAAAAGGTTGAAGAAATAATGAAAAAATAATTATGGCCGTAGATTACAAAAAAGAATTACAACTGCTCATCCAAACCGTTATTACTGAACGGGCGTCGGATCTTCATATTGCAGTAGATAATCATCCTACGTTGCGCGTTAACTCTTCACTCATTCCGTTAGTTCGAAAGCCTATCCTCACCGATACTGATGTTTCCAGTTTTGCGCAAGCCATGATGCGCCCTGAGTTTTTTGATCGTCTTAAAAAACGAGACGAGGTTGACTTTTCATATGAAAACGAAGATGGTGTGCGTTTCCGCGGTAACGCATTCTTCCAGAAAGGACGTCTCGCCATTGCACTTCGTCTCATTCCGAATGTTATTTTAACGCTCGAAGAACTTAACCTCCCTCCAATTCTTGAAAGCTTCACCGAAAAACCCCAAGGTTTCTTTTTGTGTGTAGGTCCAGTAGGGCAAGGTAAATCAACTACGTTGGCAGCGATGGTTAATCGTATCAATCAAAAACGAGCAGATCACATTGTAACGATTGAAGATCCAATTGAATATATCTACACCCCCCAAAAAGCCATGATTGACCAACGTGAAGTGGGTATTGATACTGCCAGTTACGAAACAGCTCTTAACGCGGTGTTTCGACAGGATGTGGACGTAATTTTGGTGGGAGAAATGCGTAATCCAGAAACGATTGCGATGGCGGTAACCGCAGCGGAAACAGGGCACGTTGTATATTCAACGCTACACACTAACGACGCGACTCAAACTATTAACCGTATTATCGACTCGTTCCCGGGAAGTCAGCAAGATCAGATTCGCGTACAACTTTCTGCGTCCTTAATGGGAGTATTCTCACAGCGATTAATCCCCCGGATTTCTGGAGGATTGGTACCAGCCTATGAGTTGCTCGTAAATAACGCGGCGGTGTCCAACCTGATTCGTGAAAAACGAACTCATGAAATTTATTCAGTTATTGAAACTGGTCTCGAGCAGGGAATGATTGATATGAATCGTTCTTTAGCGCAATTAGTGCAGCAGGGAGATATTACGGTTGAAAACGCTTTTCGCTACGCCATTAATCCTAAAGGTCTGGAACGGCTTATTTAAGTATCATGTTATACAACTACGTCGCTATTGATAATGTTAATGCTCAACGAGAAGGTACCGTTGATGCGGGTACCATTGACGCCGCTATTGCGGCAGTGCAAAAACGTGGCTACACCGTTATTTCTATTGATCCGGTAGTTGAAAAAAAGAGTCTCTTTAATATTGAATTTAACCTTTTTCAAGGAGTATCAAACAAAGAGATTGTAATTCTATCCCGCCAGATTGCTACGTTGTTTCAAGCCCACGTGTCACCGCTACGTATTTTTCGATTACTCTCTGCTGAAATTGAAAATGCCTACCTGCAAAATATCTTAAACAAGGTAGTAGAGGAGCTTCAAGGAGGAAGTTCAATTGCGCGTGCGCTCTCTTCACACCCACAGGTGTTCTCATCCTTTTACGTTAACCTCGTACGGGCGGGTGAAGAATCAGGGTCGCTTGAAAAATCATTCACCTACCTAGCTGATTATCTTGATCGTTCATATGAAGTAACTTCAAAAGCAAAAAATGCTCTCGTGTACCCAGCATTTGTTATTACCATCTTCTTTTTAGTGATGGCCTTAATGCTTACGATGGTAATTCCAAACGTAGCCAAGATTTTGATTGAATCAGGTGGTGAGTTGCCGATTTATACTAAGATAGTAATTGGCCTGTCTGGCTTTATGGTGAACTACATCGGCTTTATCCTGGTTATATTGTCCGCAGCAATTATTGGTCTTTGGAAATTTATTAAAACACCGGTGGGAAGGCGGGCGTATGATGAATTGATGATTGTTATCCCATACATGGGTAACCTACAACGCAAACTGATATTGATGCGTTTTTGTGACAACCTCTCAACGATGCTCACAAGTGGTATCTCGATTGTGCAGGCGCTTGAAGTGACTGCCGATGTAGTAGGTAACACCGTTTATAAAGAAATTATTTTGTCCGCCGTGTCTGATGTAAAAGCGGGACGTTCGTTTGCCGATGCCATCTCAGAGTATCCAGAAATTCCTGGTGTATTGTCACAGATGATTAAAGTGGGTGAAGAAACAGGAAGCTTAGGAGATATTGTCGGTACGCTCGCGGTATTTTATCGTCGTGAAGTAAATGATGCGGTTGATACACTGATTGGATTAATTGAACCAGCGATGATTGTATTGCTTGGACTTGGGGTGGGGACTTTGTTGGCTTCGGTACTCATGCCGATCTACAACATAACATCTAATTTCTAGACGAACCGCAAAAATAGTCATTAGCTTTGTTGTTTTCGATAAATTAATTTTCACCGTACAAGAAGTACGGCTCAAATTAATTTACCTCAACGCCTCGCTACTGCTCTATTTTAGCGATTCTCTGGACTTAAAAAACGGGTTTGAATCGCTCACATGTTTCAGCGCCTTGTATCTAAAGCATTTTTAAAAAGAAATGGTTTTACTTATAACTGGTGAACATTAACTTCTTTGGAGTTAAGCTCGTTAATACCGAATGAATGCTAACGAGCCCCTTCTTTTTGGTTGGTCATTCATAAGTTGTCCACACAGGGGGGAATTCCTTAGTAAATACCTCGTATAATAAAAGGAGTCTCGTACAACGTAGACTGTTGATGGTTTGATTGAGACAGAAAGCTTATGTCTGAATCTAAAATCATTACTTATTAAAATATAAACTAAACTCATGTTTAAACGAACTCTAGAACGAGGTTTTACCCTCATCGAACTCCTCGTCGTAATCGCCATTATCGGTATCTTGGCAGCCACTGTGCTTGCTAGTCTCGGTAGTGCTCGAAGTGGTGGTGCTGATGCTTCAATCAAAGGAAGTATCAACAGTGCTAAAGCGCAAGCAGAAATCTATTACACTGGTGGTAACACCTACGATGGAGTATGTGCTGCCGCTGCTTCAGCTAACGGCTTGACTGGTCTTCGAACTGCAATTGATAACAATATCAATACTGCCGCAATTCTAGCACCAGACGGAGTAGCTCAAACTGCTTCTACAATTAACTGTAACGATACCGCTGCTGGTTGGGCACTCTCTTCACCAATGAACATTACAACTGGTGGAGCCTACTTCTGTGCTGACAGTACAGGATACAGTGGACAACAAGCAGGTGGATTAGGAGCAAGTCCTGATGTTACTTGTGCACCATAAGGTAATTAAAACAGCATGATAAAAAACGCCCTTCGGGGCGTTTTTTAATGGTTACGGTGTAATGATAAACAGCTTAGCGCTCAGAAAGTAGGTGTTATACTAAATCAATTATGTTGGATACGATTGCACTGATGCCGCCTTATTTTACTACCATAGTAGCGTTTATGTTTGGGGTAATTATTGGGAGTTTTCTCAATGTATATATTTATCGCTTTCATACGGGTAAATCGTTAGCCGGTTCTTCTCATTGTTTATCGTGCCGGACCCCTTTACAATTTTATGAGCTATTTCCACTGGTTTCGTATGTAGGGTTACGAGGCCGATGTCGAAATTGTCAGGCGGGTATTCCGAGTCGGTACTTTTGGGTGGAACTGATTACGGGGCTGCTTTTTGTGGCGGTGGTTAAGTGGGTGATGCCACTTGAATTGTGGCCGATTGTACTGTTACTGATGGCTACGCTAGTGGTAGTGTCGGTGTACGACCTGGCTCATTTTATTATCCCGGATGCGTTTGTGGTTTTCCTTTCAGGAATTGCATTGGTGTATACCGGACTGTGGGTATACCTTACCGGCGAGTATATGATTTTTGTGTGGAATGTTGTAGCGGCCGCCATTGCGTTTTCTTTTTTTGCCGGGTTGTGGTGGTACTCTGGTGGACGATGGATTGGGTTTGGAGATGCAAAACTCGCTCTTCCGCTGGCCTACATGGTGGGGATAGCGGGGGTGTTTTCAATGCTGACGTTAGCGTTTTGGTTAGGTACCATTATTAGTGTGACGATTCTCCTCTGGCAACGGTATGGTAAACGGGGACAACTTGGCTATCGATTTAAGGGACCGCACCTTACAATTAAAAGCGAAGTACCGTTTGCTCCCTTTCTGATTCTCGGCTTTCTGATGGTGTTTCTGTTTCGGGTAGATGTACTGATGTGGTTTAGTTATGCGTTATAAAAATCTTTTTTCATCATCACAACCAGGTGCCACTCAATCGCGAGGTTTTGGGTTGGTGGAGCTGATGGTGAGCATCAGTATCATGACATTGGTTTCCACTGTTATTTTAGTAAAGAATCGTTCGTTTAATAACGCTTTGTTACTTCGCAATCAAGCGTATGAAATTGCCTTTTCCCTACGACAGGCACAGTTAATGGCGGTGTCGGGGAATAGACCAACCGCAACGAGTAGAAACACGTACGGTATCCACTTTGATGTGGGGAGCGCTACTACTAATAGACAGTATCGAATGTTTCGAGATGATGTAAGTAACTTGAATTGGTATGATGCAGGTGACGCCACTATCGGTTCAGTGGGAATGATTGATAGTAAGTATAGTATTGATATCGCCGATAGTAGTGGCAACGCAGTAGCCGCCAATACTTTGTCTATTACGTTTGTACGACCCAATTTTGATGCAATTTTTAAAACCAGTTCAGGCGGAGCCGTAAGTAGTGCTCCGGTGTATC
This sequence comes from Patescibacteria group bacterium, assembly GCA_040384905.1. Taxonomy (GTDB): domain Bacteria; phylum Patescibacteriota; class Minisyncoccia; order Phycocordibacterales; family UBA918; genus OLB19. Next base: position 24,115 of record JAZKIJ010000016.1, on the reverse strand, counting down.
TAAAAGTAATGCCGAGAGACAGTGCGGGTTACACCAACGTTCCCTATCGACTGATTGAGATTACGAGTACCGGACAAATATCGGTTATCTAACTATGTTCACCTCACGTTTACAAAAACTTCAGACTGGATTTACTCTCATTGAAATGATGGTGGCTCTTTCGTTATTTACTATTGTGGTCACCATTGCGGTAGGGGCATTTTTATCGATGATTGGCGCCAGTAAAGGAGTACAGGGTGAGCAGTCAGTTATGACGACGCTTACCTTTGTGCTTGATAGTATGACGCGAGAAATTCGAACGGGAACAAACTATTACTGTGGCACACGAAGTTTTATTTCGAGCAACTCAATTTCTACCTCTACGGTAAATGATTGCGCTACCGGTAATGAAGGAGTTTCGTTTGTGGAATCAGGTAGTAGTGTGACGGTAAGTGCCAGTAGTAGACGAATTGCGTATTACTATGATACTTCTTCTACTCCCGACACTATTATGCGTCGTGTCGGAAACGGGACACCACAATCAGTGGTATCAGAAGGAATCACTATTACCAAGGCTGAGTTTTTTGTGACCGGTACCCAACGACTTAATGCTGGCACCGACATTAACCAGCCTACGGTCACGATTGTACTTGAAGCAACCGATGAAACTGGTGCGACTACGACATTGCAAACCACCGTGACGCAACGCGAATTAGATATATGACCTTACATAAAATTTCACAATCAGGTTTTAGTTTAGTAGAAGTTTTAGTAGCAATTACTATTTTGCTCTTAGTTATTGTCGGTCCAATGCAAATCATTTCTCGGTCCATTAACTCAACTAACTTTGCTACCGAGCAGGTGAATGCTTGGTTTTTGGCTCAGGAAGGGTTGGAGTTGGCGCAAAAAGGACGTGACGATTTGGTGCTGGGAGATTTTAAAGACATTCTTAGCGGCGGAACTGCTGAACCGGCACCATTTACTACTTTTGAAAGTCGGTATGCTTTTTGTTTTTCGAGTAATGGTTGTGGGTTAAGTGTCGGTAATGGAGTTTCGACACCGATTTCAGTAGTGAGCTGTGGGGTGTTATCAAATTGCAGACTGTACACCACCACCAGCAGTAACACTGACAGGTCAACCTATCAGCATAGTGTCTCAGGTAATACGATAAGTCCCTATACACGAGTTATTAAAATGGAGCGAACACCCGCTACCGGAAACATTCGAGAAGTGAAAGTCACTTCTACGGTAACGTGGCGAACTGGTTCGCTGATTGATAGTCAAAGTGTTGAGGCTGTAACCTATTTATTTAATGTCTATGATACCAACTAAACAACAATCAGGATTTGCGTTGCTTATTACTATATTGGTATTAAGTGTGGTGGTGTCAGTGACGCTGGCTATTGTGGAGCTGAGTCTTAAACAGCTTCAATTGTCAGTTGATTCAACTGATTCAGAAATTGCCTTTCATGCAGCGAATGCCGGGTTAGAGTGTGCACGATACACTAGGCGAAATGAAAGTGATGATTTTGAAACAGGTGGTTCGGTGCAAATCAATTGTTTTGGATCTACTGGCACGGTCGCACCGAGCGCCTTGGGTTCCATGACTACCTACATTAGTCCGGCCTTGGGAGCAAATAATCAAGCGTATCGGTACCGACGAGACATTAGTTGGGGAACAGCCCCCAATGAACGATGCAGTAGTATCGATATTTTTACCATGGTAGCCACGACCACCTTTACTGCCGGTTCTGGTAGTGGTGCCGGGTCACTCAAAAACTTCATTAATGGATATGAGTTTGATAGTAAGACCTGTGAAGCAGGCGAACGGTGCACGATTATGTCGGTAATTGGCTATAGTAGTGCCTGTACGGGAACCTCGAGCCCTGGTGTCCTCAAACGAGAAATTTTGCTAGAATTGTAGTATGAAGGTAACTCCCGCCGATCGAAAAAGACTCGCTCAACTGCGTGCGGTTATCGCACATCACCAGCATCTCTATCACACAAAAGACGCTCCCGAAATAACGGATGAAGCCTATGACTCACTCTTACGTGAACTAGAGGATTTGGAACGTACTGTTGAAGGCACGTTATCAACAGTAAGTAATACCGTGGGGGGAGAGGTCAGTGTTGCCTTTGATAAAGTTACCCACCAATTTCGTCAGTGGTCTTTTGATAAAGCCTTTAACTTTGTAGAGTTAGCTGACTGGGAGGCTCGACTACATAAACAAATTGCCGCAGCAGATACTAAAGTGCCAACTCTAGCATACGTGGCTGAACATAAAATTGATGGGTTAAAATTAATTATTACTTACAAAAACGGACGTCTGATGCAAGCGGTAACTCGCGGAGATGGCGTGGTTGGGGAAGATGTAACTCATACAGCACGGACCTTATCTGATGTACCTGATACGCTAGTGCACCCGATTGATATTACGGTAGTGGGTGAAGTCTGGTTGGCGCGCAAAGAATTTGAGCGGATAAATAAAGAACGGTCAAATAATAACGAACCACTGTTTGCCAATCCCCGCAATGCCGCTGCCGGGTCACTCAGACAGCTCGATCCGGAAATTGCACGCAGTCGAAATTTGTCGATGTACTGTTATGATATTGATTTTATTGCGGTGAAAAAATCTATCGTTCCAACTCCACAAACACAAATGGAAGAATTGGAAGTACTCAAATCGTTAGGGTTTACCGTTAATCCGTATGCAGTATTGTGCACGACTACCAAACAGATTCATGATTTTTACT
>JAZKIJ010000016.1:8280-21372 GCA_040384905.1 Patescibacteria group bacterium | reverse complement strand
CTCGAAGTGGAGTACAAAGCGTGAGACGCTCCCGTACGGAATTGATGGGGTGGTACTTAAAGTAGATGATATCAAAACCCAAATGATATTAGGCTATACCGCTCGCGCCCCGCGATTTGGTATTGCCCTGAAATTTTCTGCGCAACAGGTAACGACAGTCGTTGAAGATATTATGTTACAGGTGGGACGCACCGGAGTGGTGACGCCGGTGGCGTGTTTGCGACCAGTGTTGGTTGATGGTTCAACCGTGGCGCGCGCTACTTTGCATAATGAAGATCAGATAAAACGACTTGATGTGCGCGTAGGAGATACAGTAATTATTCAAAAAGCGGGCGACATTATTCCCGAGGTGGTAGAGGTGGTGGTAGCTTTGCGACCAGAAAAGACTAAACCGTATCGGTTCCCTAAAAAAATAAAAGAATGTGGGGGAGATGGATCAATTGAGCGTATTCCCGGCGAGGCTGCCTACCGATGTGTGGTGCTTGATTCTGAATTTCTACATCTCAAGCGCCTGCATTATTTTGTGTCAAAAGCTGGATTAAATATTGATGGAGTGGGACCACGAATTATTGATCAATTATTTGAGGCCGGATTAATTAGGGAATCGTATGATTTGTTTACCCTTAAGATGGAAGCAATTGAAGCGTTGCCTGGTTTTAAACAGCAGGCTGCACAAAACGTCATCAGTGCTATAGAAAAAGCCACTACCCAAACGCTTTCCCGATTACTCTGTGCCTTAGGTATAGATACTGTAGGTGAAGAAACTGCGCGACTAATAACGCAAGAGTTTCCTACAATTGAAGCATTGCAAAACGCTAGTGTAAAAGATTTGGAAAATATTCATGGTATTGGTTTGGTGGTAGCTCAATCGTTACATGCCTGGCTCCACGATGCGCGAAATAAAAAAACCCTTCAAGGTTTACTTAAATATATAAAACTGGTACAGCCAACTACAAAAAAGAGCGGAAAGATGTTGACCGGTAAGAAGATTGTCCTGACGGGAACTTTGCAACGATATTCGCGTGATGAAGCCAAAGAACTGATACGCGCTCATGGAGGAATGGTCGCGGGCAGTGTTTCTAAAAAAACTGATTACGTAGTTATGGGTGCAGAAGCGGGGAGTAAAGCGGAAGAAGCCAGAGCATTGGGGGTTGTTATATTGTCTGAAGAAGAACTTCTTGACCTCATAGCCTAGATTAAATTTTGTGATATGATGCCTAGATATGACTATTGATGAAATCCGAAATCTCGGTACCCTTGCTCGAATTGCCCTCTCTGATGAAGAAGCTGCCACCCTTAATCAAGAAATTGATTCAATTTTAGCGTACGTGAGTGCGGTAACTACTATGGCCGGTGAACCGGCTACGACTCATCAGGTGGGAGCTCGTATTAATGTATTGCGTAGCGATGTAATCACGAACACGCCCGGAGAATACCGAAAGCGCATGTTGGCGGCTATGCCAAAAACAGACGGGGACTATTTAGTAGTAAAAAAGATTCTTAACGTGACTCAATAATAGGTATGGATATTAAAACCCTTCGAACCAAATTTATTGATGGTTCACTTACCCCGACGGCTTACCTGGAAGAGGTGCTTACCGTTATTGAAAATACCGACAAAGACATTAACGCTTTTTTAGAAGTGTATGCCGATGATGCCCGTAAAGAAGCAAAACACGCTACCGAGGAATACGCACGACTGGGTGATTCTGCGCCAGCCTTGCTCGGTATTCCCGTGGCCCTTAAAAATAATATTTTGGTGCAAGACAAAAAAGCGACCGCGGGTTCAAAAATTCTTGAACACTACACCGCATCATACGATGCAACTATCGTCACGCGGTTAAAAAAATCGGGAGCAATAATCATCGGTGCTACCAATATGGATGAATTTGCGATGGGTGGCTCTACTGAAAATTCTGCGTTTGGCCCAACTAAAAACCCCGTAGATCCGACACGTGTGCCCGGAGGATCTTCGGGTGGTTCAGCAGCAGCGGTAGCGATGGGAGCTGTGCCGATAGCAATTGGGACAGACACTGGCGGGTCCGTACGGCAACCAGCGAGTTACTGCGGCGTGATTGGATTTAAACCTACCTATGGAGCAGTGTCTCGCTATGGACTGGTGGCGATGGGGTCGTCGCTTGATCAGGCTGGCCCCCTTACCAATACCGTGACTGATGCTGAAACTGTACACACCATTATGTCAGGCTTGGATGCCAAGGACGCCACTACCATTGCGCCTGATACCTACCCTGAGGTGTTGGTAAAAGAACGGTACACGTTTGGAGTACCACGTGGCTTTTTGGCTTCGGGTGTTGATCCTGATGTACTCGCACTGTTTGAAGCGCAGCTTGCATCATTGGTTGCCGCGGGACATACCGTAGTTGATATTGAACTACCAATGTTTGAAGCGGGATTGGCTGCATATTACATTGTAATGCCAGCTGAAGTATCTTCGAATCTGGCTCGATTTGATGGAGTTCGCTACGGATTGTCACTTGATGGACCCGATTTACTGTCGGTATATGAAAACAGTCGGGCGGCTGGTTTTGGGGCTGAAGTAAAACGGCGGATTTTGCTGGGTACCTACGTGCTTTCCTCAGGGTATTACGATGCCTACTATGGAAAAGCTGAATTGGTGCGTACCAAAATGCGCGAGGAGCTTACTGCAATTTTTTCAAAAATTGATTGTATTATCACTCCGACTGCTCCTACCCCTGCGTTTACCCTGGGTTCACAATCTGATCCGCTCTCAATGTATTCCCAAGATATTTTTACGGTTCCGGTAAATCTAACGGGGGTACCAGCTCTCTCGGTCCCTATGGGAACTGTGGAGCGTGACGGGAAGGCGCTTCCAGTTGGGGTACAATATATAGGTCCGCATGCAGGGGACGCTCGTCTCTTTGATATTGGCAAGCGTACGTTTGATGCGAAACTCTAATTATACATTATGGAAGACACAGTCACTGCTACCACGGCCGCCCTTGAAGTTGTAGGGTTTGATATATTAACGCCGATTTTGCGGTTTATTTTTGGCGGAGACGGAGTTGTTGGATCGTTAAGTCAGGATGGAATTCTCGGTTTTCTCAGTGGTGCCTGGACGGTATTTGTGATTATTTCTTATATCTGTTCTTTTATATTTTTAGTGTTATATATTTACGCTTCGATACAAGCCGAAAAATTAGGTGATATCGAACATGACATGATGGCCGCCGGAGAAGAAGCCTACGCTATGAAAATGTCAGGTGGCATTAAATCTGATAAATTTGCCGAACTCAAAGAACATGTAAATTCAGATAACCCAAACGATTGGAAGCTGGCCATTATTGAAGCCGATATTATTTTAGATGATACGTTAAAACGACAAGGGTACGCCGGTCCAACTTTAGGAGACCGTCTTAAAAGTATTTCCCCCAGTGCGTTATCTTCACTTGATGACGCGTGGCAAGCCCATAAAGTTCGTAACCAAATTGCCCACGGCGGAGCAGATTTTGTTCTCACCCAAAAAATCGCTCGCGAAACAATTGTGCAGTACGAACGGGTGTTTAAGGAGTTAGGGGTTGGGGAAGGGGGAGGACATCATTAAGATGAGGTTCCGGAATTGAGTCACGAATCACTAAGTATATTATTTCGCTACGTTCATAATCTACTAAGTGTTCTTGAATTCTACGAATTCTGTACACCTTGTCGCTATTTTCACAAAATAGCTGGCAAGGTCTTGCGAAATGGGTCCCAGCCCATTTCTCACATACCTCGCGGTTTTCTTTCAAGGGGAAAGAAAACATCGCTGCGGTCGTTCGATTCCGCCGAAAGCAAAGCAGTTTGCTTTCTGAACTCCGCAACAAAAACGTAAAACCTCTGTCAATAAAGACAGAGGTTTTACGTAATGTTGCGGGTTCCGGAATCGAACCGGAGTCTGGAGGTTATGAGCCTCCCGAGGTACCTCTCCTCTAACCCGCTATAATTTCAATTTGAAAAGTATACACCGATTTTTAATTTTGTCTATTTGAGAAGATAAAAATATGCTTTTATGCTTGAGCTGGTATAATAAATCTATATGCAATGTGTAATTTTAGCGGCAGGAAAGGGGACGCGGTTACGACCGCTAACGGAAGATACTCCAAAACCACTCGTTTTAGTGGCAGGTAAACCATTACTTGATCATATCGTTGAAGCGCTGCCGAGCGCGGTTGATGAGTTGATTATTGTGCACGGCTATTTAGGTGAACAAATTATGACTCATTGTGGTAGTGAATATATGGGACGTAAAGTGACCTATGTGTTGCAAGAAGAGCAAAAGGGAACAGCTCCAGCTTTGTGGTTGTGTAAAGATTTACTTAAAGGCAGGTTCTTGTTTATGTTTGCGGACGACATTCATGGGGAAAATGACATTGCTCGGGTGACGTCATATAGTCGCGCTATTCTCACTATGCCTACCAAAACTCCTGAACGTTTTGGTATTGTAGTGCGTCACCCTGATGGAACGTTGGCCGAGTTTGTAGAAAAGCCCGCTCATCCACCATCCAACCTAGCTTCAACCGGCGTGATGGTACTTGATACTCATATTTTTGAATTTGAACCAACCGTTGAAACAAACGGAGAGTATTTTCTTACTGATGTAATCGCCGAATATTCTCAAAAGTATCCCGTGGCAGTGGTGGAAGAAAATCTTTGGATTCCTATCGGTTACCCCGAAGATATCGAAAAAGCTGAAGCTATTTTAGCTACCCAAAAAGTGTAGTTGATAGAGTGCTATATTAGTGGTATTCTGTTGCCACTTTTCTCTAGGTTAATGCTAGAGAAAATCGTATCCAGGGCGTATCGGTGTAAGCAAAGCTTTCACCGACTGCGTTCGAAGAAAATGTAAGCGAGCTTCCATTTTGCTTCTCACTTGTCGGTGTAGCTCAGCTGGTTAGAGCGTAGCACTCATAACGCTAAGGTCGGAGGTTCGAGCCCCCCCATCGACACAACGCAGGATATTGCCCTTTTAATTAAAAGTGTATATACTCTTGCCACTAATACCTTGGGTATTTAGTAAGGAATTGCGGGCGTAGCTCAGCTGGTTAGAGCGCTTCCCTGTCACGGAAGAGGCCGTGGGTTCGAATCCCATCGCTCGCGCAGTAAGGTAAAACAAAAAACTATAGTCTGAATAGACTATAGTTTTTTGTTTTCGCAAGCAAACTGCTTTGCTTGCATGCCTTACTGCGAACCGCAGCGATGTTTCTGACCCCTTCCTAGGGGCAGAAACCGCGAGGTGGGGTCGAGAGTACTTACTAAAATTGGAGCCAAAGGCGAACAATTATAGTTAGTAACTCGTGACCATAAAAAGTATGTGTTATATCTTGTGTTGCATACTCCTTCAAACATCACCCCCCATCTGCTACACTACCCCCATGCCCCCACTCACTATCTACTGGTCCCGTCGAGACTTCCGTCTGGCTGATAACCCGGCTCTGCTTGCTGCTTCTAGCTATGCAATTGCAAACAACACTTCTTTTCTCCCGCTCTTTATTGTCGAAGATTATATGACGGCAGGAGATCCGACGTTTCAATTTGGGTATCCATCACGTTGGTTTTTGTCCCAGGCTCTACCTTCATTTGCGTCACACTTTGGGCAGTTTGCCATCGTGACTGGAAAAGGTGCTCAGTACCTCATTGAACTTAGTAAAAAATTTAAGCTTACTGTTTTTGTAAATGATGATGTGTATGTAGATTTTTACAAACAAATCGCAAAACTAGAAAAAGCCAGAGTAGCAGTCACTGTCTGTGAGGATGCCTTATCAGTCCCAAAAGAAACCCAATCCGGTGAAGGTAATTTGTATAGTGTATTTACACCTTTTAAAAAAAATGTCTGGGCACGATTTATTGCCCATGCTCCGCAAGCAACTTTTACGCAACCAACAACGCTTCAGTATCTTTCAGTTAAAGACGTTAGTGCACTTCCAAACTTGCTCACAAACACAACTGAGGCTATTTTTGCAGTCTTCAGTAAAAAACGTCTCCTTACCGTTGGAGGAACGACCCTCGATATAGGTGAACTAATTCCCGAACAAAAAATTGAGGGTTGGTATACGACTGAAGCCGAAGCCTTGCAACGTTTTTCCGATTACCTCACTTCTGGTGACTTAGATGCGTACAAGAAAAACCGAGACTCACTGGAACTTGATGCTGCTTGCTTTGATGAGACCCGCACCGCCTATACGGGGAAGACTTCCAAAATGAGTCTCGCCCTCGCGTGGGGATTGGTGTCTGCTCGAACATTAGTGCAGATGATGCAAAAGCACTTTGATGAAACATTTGATAATCCCTTTTCTGTGCGGGTAAGTGAGGGAGCCTTAACGTATATTTCTGAACTAATCTGGCGGGAATTCTACCGGTACCAACTATTTCACCGGCCTGACTTAATGGACACAGAATTTCAAAAGAAATTCCAAGGTACGATTGCCTGGGTTGATTCACAAACAGCTCACGAACGATTCATTGCTTGGATTAAAGGAGAGACCGGATATCCGGTAGTCGATGCCGCGATGAGACAAGTAGCCGCTACTGGCTGGATGCATAATCGTTCGCGCATGATTGTAGCGAGTATTTTAACTAAAAACTTCGGCGTGGATTGGCGGTGGGGTATGGAATATTTTCGAGCAGTGTTAATTGATTTAGACGAAGCTTCTAATTCGGGTGGTTGGCAGTGGGGTGCGTCAGTTGGTGCTGATCCTAAACCAATTCGAATTTTTAACGCTGAATTGCAAGCTAAAAATTATGATTCGTCCGGCGCGTATCAAAATCGTTGGCTTAACAATGATACAGGCTTTTCTCTAAAAGCCACGCGAGAGCCTATCATTGAACATAAGCAGGCGCGCGCCGAAGCCCTCATGCGCTATGGGTTAGGAGGGGAAGGAGCGCGGGATTATTAAGGCTGGCTATTAAATGGTAAAATAGAAACATGGCTCGTATCAACTCACAAGAAGTGTATAAAAATTTGCAAGTAGGCGGTATTTTTTTAGTGTTTGGATTGATAGTAAGTGGTCTTTTGTATGCCACGTATTCGTCTCCTCAAAGTGATGAAGTGGTGTCTAATGATGCCTGTGTGCCGATTGAAAGTAACATAAGTGAAAAGACAGTAGTACTTCGCGTGGATGATATTCAAGCGTATACCTGGCGTGAGACCAGTATGAAAATGATACGTGATGCGGCGACTCGTAATATTCCCCTAACGGTTGGCGTAATCCCTACAGGAATTATGGAAGATGTTGCATTAATTAATTTTTTAAAAAGTAACGATTGTTCAGTGGAGTTAGCGCTTCACGGTTTAACTCACAACTCGCCAGCAGGTGATGATGTGCCAGAGTTTGGGTCCTATACTAAAGAGGAAGCACTCACAAAAATTTCTGAAGGACAAAATATTGTTGCATCTTTTTCCTCCAATCCAATCTCAACCTGGATACCACCATTAAATATCCATTCGACCGGAACTATCGCTGCGTTAGCTGAGTTGGGCTTTACTCATATCTCAGCCGAGGGGCAAGGCCAATTTGATTATGATGCCACTACCTTTATCTACGGCGCAAATACGTTGGTGTCGCCAGAATCAGTGGTGCAGACTTGCCGGAAGACATTTGAAACGAGTAATTACTGCATCGTCATGTTGCACCCACAAGAATTTGCTAACGGACTTAATCACGACGAAGCAAAATACAATCAGTATTACCTAGGGTTACTTGATGCGTTTGCTAAAGAAGGAGTAACGTTCTCACGTCTCAAAGACCTTCCGTTGTAAAAAACAGGGTGAGGGATGTGCTACCATTTAGGTATTACTTATTTACCACACTCTCATGCTTACAAAACATCATTGGTTGATTATTGCGTTTTCTACCTTGTACCTACTAGCGGGCGGAATCTATTTTCTCAAAGATTTTAATAATGAATTTGTTATTTACGTAGCAGTCATCGTCGCTATCTTTATTGGTGTATTTACCACATTACGTAAAACGTTGTTTCCTATATGGATGCTGTGGTTATTATCTATCTGGGGACTTATGCATGTTGCAGGCGGTGCTGTGCAAATAGGAGATCACGTATTATTTGCCCATCGCATCTATCCGTTTCTAGATTATGGTGGTGATTTTTACATATTAAAATATGATCAGGTGGTACATGCATATTTGTATGGATTGGTGGCATTAATGGCGCATCATACGTTACGCGTCCCGTTACAAGTTACGGGCCATATGTTTCTCGTGGGCTTAGCAGCAGCGATGATTTCACTTGGCATCAGTGGCTTAAATGAAATCATGGAATTTTTGATTGCGGTAACGCTTGAAGAGAACGGTGTGGGAGGTTATGAAAACGCGATGTTAGATTTAATCTTTAACTTCAGTGGAGCGGTCCTGGCGTTAGGAATTTTGTATGTCGTGAGGAGATTGAGCAGATAAACTATTGTCATTTTGCGTTCTGGGTTTATTTTGGTAGGATACTAGCACTCAAGATAATTGGGTAACCAGCCATCATAGCTCAGTTGGTAGAGCATCGCCATGGTAAGTCGCAATGACTTTGCCCTTTGGATAAGAAATTTTCCATCGAATCCCGAATAACGGTTAAAGACCAAAGTATGGTTAAGACCGTGGCACACATCATCTATGTGGGGCCCGAACGACTGACAAGGGACACTTCACTGCAAATGCAGTATGTGTGATATACAGTCTAGTCCTCAGATATTACTTTTTATAAACTGAGGTGTAAGCGAAGGCGAAGGTCAACAGTTCGATTCTGTTTGATGGCTCCATAGAAAGCCCCCGGTAGTCCGGGGGTTTGATGTTATTGTCCGCAAAACTTGCAGAGGACTTTCTTTTTGGGTTTGCGGCTCACAATGTTTTCACGCTCACATTTCTGGCACACAAACGAGTAGTCTCCCGATTCAGTGGCCCGAACGACAATCTTTTTTCTCTGACTGTTTTTGGATATGCCCACGATGCTACTGAATGGGTCTCGGTATCCAATGGCGACCGACGCAATAATGGTGGCTACTGCAAGTGCGGTAAAGCCGATTGACGGCTTTTTATTCATAACCAAAACCTCGTAAGTGGTGACTTTTTCTGTGCCTGTTATACTACACCCACTATGGTAAATCCAGCACAACGTATTGCTGAAATCGAAAGCGCTATGCTCGCGAATGATTTTTGGCAGAATCCCGCCAAAGCTCAGGCGATGATTAAAGAATTGCAGGAACTAAAAGATACAGCCGACGGTAAAGGAAAATTTGATCGTAACAACGCGATTATGACTATTGTTGCCGGAGCCGGTGGGGACGATGCTGAAGATTTTGCACGGATGCTTCGGGACATGTATCAGAAATATGCCGTTAGTCGCGGGTGGGGAGTGCTCGAAGTAGATAGTAACCAAAATGATAACGGTGGCTACCGTAACCTAACGCTCGAGATTCAGGGGAAAAATGCGTATGGAACGTTGCGTGTTGAATCAGGGGTGCACCGACTGGTGCGCATCTCGCCGTTTAATAGTAACGGTAAACGGCAAACCTCATTTGTCCTGATTGAAGTATCGCCACAAATTGAAGATGTCTCAGCAGTAGCCATACCCGATGAGGACATCGAAGTGACCTTTGCTCGTTCCGGTGGGGCCGGTGGGCAAAATGTTAATAAGCGAGAGACTGCAGTGCGGATGACACATATTCCCACAAATATTTCTGTTCACGTTTCAACGGAACGTTCTCAGCAACAAAATCGAGAGTTAGCCTTGAAATTATTGGCAGGAAAACTTTTTTCTTTTGAAGAAGCCCAACGTGCCCGTGAGCTTGCAGGGCTCTCAATAGAGAAGTCAGTTAAAATTGAATGGGGAAGTCAGATACGTTCGTATGTCCTGCATCCGTATCAATTGGTCAAAGATCACCGTACTAATGTGGAAATACGTAACATATCTCCCATTTTAGAAGGTGATATACAGGTCTTCCTAGACGCGCACCCTCAGGTAGCGTAAAATGTGGTATCTATGATTTACTTTGATAATGTTTCCAAGCTCTACAACGGCGGTCGCTCGGCTGCAATCGAAGAAGTTACCTTTCAAATTGATCCCAAAGAGTTTGTGTCGATTGTAGGACATTCGGGAGCGGGTAAGTCTACGTTGCTTAAAATGATTATTGCCGAAGATAGACCAACCTCAGGCCAGGTATTTTTTGAGTCACTTGATATTCATAAAATTCCAAGGACGCGACTACCACACTACCGACGTAAAATTGGTACGGTGTTTCAAGACTTCAAATTACTCCCTCACAAGACCGCCTACGAAAACATTGCCTTTGCCATGGAAGCTAACGGGCGGACTGATGAGGAAATTGCCGAAAACGTGCCCCAGGCGCTTGCCTTGGTTGACCTTAGTGATAAAGCTTGGAATTTTCCTGGTGAACTATCAGGCGGTGAAAATCAAAGAGTGGCGATTGCCCGAGCGATTGTGAATCAGCCGGATATTATTATCGCGGATGAACCCACTGGAAATCTTGACCCGATTGCTACCTATGAAGTAGTGCAGATTCTGCGGAAAATTAATGATCTTGGAACGACGGTTGTAATGACAACACACAATAAAGGCGTGATTGATGAGTTAGGGAGACGCGTGATTACTATGGATGGTGGTCGGATTATGCGTGACGATCAAAATGGTAAATACGTCCTATAATATATTGATATGGTAACAAGCTTGAGAAGAATATTTAAAGCGGGGTTTGTAGGGTTTTGGCGCAATGCCTACGTTTCTTTGGCATCTATTTTTGTGATTACCGTCGCGTTATTTGTGATTGGTTCAACCATGCTGATTGACCAACTCCTCGGGGCTTCACTCGCCCAGCTCCAAGCTAAAGTTGATATTAACGTCTATTTTGTTCCATCAGCTCCGCAGGAAGAAATTGATACCTTAATAAATTCCGTTAAAGCGTTACCGGATGTAGAGCGCGTTACCTACACCTCACGTGATGACGCCTTGGCTGAGTACCGAGCCAAAAATCAAAATGACAGTGTTGCTATGCAGGCGCTTGATGAACTGCGCGAGAATCCACTAGGTGCGACTATTGCGGTGCAAGCTAAAGAGACCTCACAGTACGAAAATATCAACCGCTATCTTGAAGAGCAAAAGAATCCGATTATTGATGAAATCAACTACACAAAAAACAAAGAATCAATTGGAAAATTAAGTTCTATTATTGGAGCCGTTGAACAAGCCAGTTTTGTAGCCTTGATGGTCTTGATTATGGCCTCAGTGTTGATTACGTTTAACACCATTCGGTTGGCTATTTTTACCGCCAAAGAAGAAATTTCCGTCATGCGATTGGTGGGAGCAAGTAACATGTATATTCGTGGTCCGTTTATGTTACAGGGGGTAATGTACGGTGTCGTATCAGGAGTAATAGCGCTCGCTATCTTGTACCCGATTGTATTGTGGCTTGGTCCTAAAACAGCAGAATTCTTTGAGATAAATATCTTTGATTACTTTGTTAACAATTTTGCCTATATCTTCTTAGTGCTCGTAGGAATTGGTGTTACCTTGGGATTGGTCTCAAGTGTACTCGCCATTACCCGTTATCTTCGCGTTTAAGTATGTCCAAAAAAACCTCACTACCTGTCAAGAAAAAAACTCTCACTGACTCGGTAGCTTCCACCCCCAAATATATATTTGTGGTCGGTGGTGTAATGAGTGGAGTGGGCAAAGGGATTACCTCTTCGTCTATTGCACTCATTTTACAATCACGTGGCCTGACCGTGACCGCTCTTAAAGTTGATCCGTACATCAATGTGGATGCTGGTACAATGAACCCTACCGAACACGGTGAGTGTTTTGTACTTAATGATGGACTGGAAACTGATCAAGACATGGGTAACTACGAACGTTTTTTAAATGTAGATTTACCGAGCATTAACTACATGACGACCGGCAGTGTTTATCAATCGGTCATTCAAAAAGAACGTAACCTCGAGTACAAAGGTAAGACAGTGGAAGTAGTGCCTGATATCCCCCTAGAAGTAATTTCCCGCATCAAAAAAGCCTCCGCCCAAGCCCAGGCTGACGTCACGTTAATTGAAGTAGGAGGAACGGTGGGGGAATACCAAAACGTATTGTTCCTCGAAGCAATTCGAATGATGAAAGGTGAGACGCCTGATGATGTGGCGGTCGTGATGGTGAGCTACTTACCGGTGCCAGGCAGTATTGGAGAAATGAAAACCAAGCCCACCCAAACTGCGGTGCGGACTTTAAATAACGCGGGAGTATTTGCAGATGTGATTATCGCCCGTTCGCCAGTAGGGGTTGATGTAAAACGGAAAGAGAAAATTTCTCGGTTCTGTAACGTAAAGATGGAGAATGTTATTTCCGCTCCTGACGTACCGAGTATCTACGATATCCCGCTTAACTTTGAAAAGGACAATCTTTCTACTCGCTTGTGTGATCTGTTGAGTATTGAGAATTGTAAGCCCGCTGATCTTAAAGCATGGAAACAATTTGTCGCGCATAGTAAAAATGGTAAAGACACAGTTAAAATTGCTGTGGTTGGTAAATATCTCACGTCGGGGGACTTTGTGTTATCAGACGTCTATATTTCAGTTATTGAAGCCATAAAATATTCCACCTATAAGCTCGGACTAAAACCAATTATCGAATACCGGTCATCACTTGAGTTTGAAGATGGTAAAAAATTAGCTGATCTTAAAAAGTATGATGGAGTGCTGGTACCGGGAGGATTTGGTAAAACGGGAGTAGAAGGCAAATTGCGGGTGATTGAGTATGTACGAAAAAACAACATACCGTATTTCGGAATTTGTTACGGTATGCAGTTGGCTGTACTAGAATATGCCCGCAACATATTAAAGTTAAAAGACGCTAGTACCGAAGAAATTAATCCTAAAGCCACTGACTTAGTTGTTGGTATCATGCCCGAACAACGAGAAAATATTGCCCGGTCAGATATGGGCGGAACGATGCGGCTCGGTGCCTACACAGCTAGACTGACCCCCAAATCCCAAGCCGCGCTCGCGTATAAATCTTCAGAAATCACTGAACGCCACCGCCATCGGTACGAAATTAATCCTGAGTATGTGG
>JAZKIJ010000016.1:3664-8270 GCA_040384905.1 Patescibacteria group bacterium | reverse complement strand
ATTAGAAACGGCCGGTATGGTGTTCTCCGGAAAGTCTTCAGACAAACGATTGATGGAAATTGTCGAACTTCCCAAAACCGTTCATCCATTTTTTGTAGCCACTCAGTTTCATCCGGAATTAATCGCGAGACCATTACGCCCACATCCTTTATTTACTGCCTTTGTGAAGAGTTCATATGAGTCAAAGAAGTAAATCAAGTATACTTAATCAATTATCATTAACTCATAAATAATATGCATCAAGGAAATTGGACCTGTAGTACCTGTGGGGGAGCGATTACGCAACTACCCTTTGAACCACGAAGCAACAGTGGCTTAACCTGTAGTGCCTGTTTTGCTAAAAGCCGAAATGCCGCGGCACCAACTGACGGAGAAACGTCAGACACTCCCGCTGGAGAAAAACCAAAAGTAGCCGGCAGCTGGACGTGCAGTGGTTGCGGCGCACCTATAACGAGCCTCCCCTTTACCCCAAGAGACACCTCAAACCTAAAGTGTCTCGACTGTTTCAAAAAGAGCAAAGCCTAGCCCGTTTACAGAACCGGTTGAACAAATCCCCAAAATAAGCTACTATTGCCCAGCAACAACGTGTCGTTCGCGGCTAGGCTTTGATGTCCAAGCGTTGGGTGAAGGGGCGGGCGCTCTTGCCCCTTCACTGCAAATTTTGCCTGATCGTCTAATGGTAAGCAAAGCTTTCTTGAACGGCACTCAGACAATACATACAAGCAAGCTTTAATGTAAGTCTTCGTTTGTTCAAGTAGGACTCTGGTTTTTGGTACCAGCTATTGAGGAAAGAATTCTAAGAATTCGAGTCTCATAGGAAACTAAATTAATTGCCTGATCGTCTAATGGTAGGACTCTGGTTTTTGGTACCAGCTATTGGGGTTCGAGTCCCTGTCAGGCAGCCAACGTTCAGAATTTAGTTCTGATTCAAGAGTTACTGTTTTGTTGTCTGTTATTATCGGTTCGTGAGTGATTTCGTGCTCATTTAGTGTGTTTACTCGTTGAGCAATGTACTCAAAAGCCTTGTTATATACAGGTGTTACAACCTTGTCTTTTATTTGCGATATTCAACTTAGTTAGTGTTTTGTTAACGGGAGCCTCTTTTTGTGAGTCGACAGCATCATTTAATGCGGACATCATAGAGGCCATATCTTTTGATGCGAGGCTCAGTATTACTTTATCGTTACCCTGGTTTTTAAGTCGAATGATGTACTCCGCTTTTAAGATAACCTCCAGTAACATCCTGTTACTTATAGCTAGAAATCTCTTAGTGTTTTCGTCTTTAAAAAGGTGTTGGAATAAATGTGAAATATCAAGTGATTCCTCTAGAAAATGACTTAGATACAAGTATTCTATATAACCGCCATCTTTCTGGTGTTGTAGCGATATTTGAGCAAAGGTTTTCTGTAATTCCAAAGCTAAAGCGTCGACAGTCTTAAGTTTTTCGGTTAAACCTTTGGCGTTTTCTTCAAGCATGTACGAAATTATAGCTTGGAAAGCATAAATATGGATAAATGTTATCTTTTAAAGTAACAGTGTGATACACTTTTAACACATGCAAAGTGAGGCGTTAAAGCTTGGAAAAAATTTAAAGCGTATTCGTACTGAGAAAGGAATTTCTCAAGGAGATATAGCAAAATCACTTGAAGTGAGTCGTGGTTTTGTAAGTAATCTCGAAAATGGAAAGACAAATCCAACATTAGCTACGATTACTAAGCTTGCAAATGCAATCGGGGTAACAACAGACGAACTTTTAAAATAGTATGGCAAATTTTATTACAAATTCAGGTAAGGAGCGGAATCTTAAAGAGCGTCTTGTCGAGCTTATCGAGCGGAGTGACGAGCTAAAATTTTTAGTTGGCTTCTTTTATTTTTCTGGTATTCGTGAACTTTACGAAACGCTTAAGGGTCGTGACGATAATTTTACACTCCGGGTTTTGGTTGGTCTCAACGTCGATAAGTTTGTTACTGGTATAGCCGCTGAATACGAGGATGCTAACTCAAAAAATATACACGAACAGCAGTCGAGCTTCCTCGATTCTGTAGAAAAAAGTTTAAATAATGACAATCACGACACTGAGGAGTTTTTCAAGCAGGTAGATTTTTTCATTGAGCTGATTCGAAAAGACAAGCTAGTCATTCGAAAGACGAAGAACCCGAATCACGCCAAGCTATACATTTTTAAATTTGCAGACCAGGTTGTTACGCCAGGACTCTTTATAACTGGCAGTAGTAACCTCACCTCTGCAGGACTTTCTACTCAAGAAGAGTTCAATATTGAAATCAAAGATTACGGCGTTGATAAAGCGAATGAGTTTTTTGAAAAACTATGGGGCGACGCTATCGCAATTACAGAACGCGATGAAGTCAAAGAAAAGCTAATAAATACCATCGAGACAAAGACGTTGGTTAAAAAAGTAACACCCTTTGAGGCATTTGCCTTAATTCTTAAAACATATCTCGAAACCCGACAAGGTGTTGATATCAGCCCTTCGTTAAAAGGTATTTTAAAAAAGCGGGGTTATATAGCGTATGCGTACCAACTTGATGCTGTGCGTCAGGCGGTTAAAATTTTAAACACATACGACGGTGTTATCGTGGCCGACGTGGTGGGTCTCGGAAAATCAATCGTTGCTTCGATGATTGCTAAAGAGACCGGTAAAAGAGGGATTATTCTCTGCCCGCCAGGACTACAGGCTGAGTGGCGAGAGTATACAGAAGATTTCTATCTACATTCTTGGGAAGTACTATCTTCAGGAAATCTCGATAAGGCAATCGAGTTCGTAAAAAGTGCCCATGACTCCATTGAAGTTGTAGTACTCGACGAAGCTCATCGATTTAGAAATGCCGACACTGAAACGTACGAGAAGCTAAAAAATATTTGTCGTGAACGGAAGGTCGTATTGCTATCAGCTACACCATTCAATAACTCTCCAGAAGACATCCTCGCTCTATTGGAGCTCTTCACTGTCCCTAAACAATCCCTTATCACCCTTGATGGTGACCTCAAGAATCGCTTTCGTTCATTCAAGATTGAATACGATAAGCTTTCAGAAATAAAGAAGAACCATAACAGCGTAAATCCCGATAAACGAGCTCGTGCAGAAAAGAACTATCGAGACCTTTTTGGAGAAGAGCAAATAAACATGAGAGTGGTCGAGGCGAGAGCAGGAGAATTAGCGACCAAAATTCGCTCAGTTATTGAACCTGTTGTTATTCGACGAAATAGACTCGACCTTAAGGGTCATCCGGACTATCAAAAAGAGGTTACTGAGCTTTCAGAGGTAGCACCACCTGAAGCGAGTTTCTATGAACTAACTCCTGAGCAGTCGGAATTCTACGACCAAGTTCTCACAGAATACTTTGGTGAAGAGGGTCAGTTTACTGGTGCTGTATATAAGCCTCACGTTTACAAGCTTGGTAAAAAAGAAGACGAACTGGACCGTGAAGAAAACCGAGTTTATCAGTCGGAACGAAACACTTCCGACTTCATGCGTAAGTTGCTGGTAAAGCGTCTCGAATCGTCTTTTGGTTCCTTCGAACAAAGCATTGAGAACTTTATTGCTATTACCGAAAAAATTCTCACTTTTATCGAGCACAACGATAAGTACGTCTTCAATAGAAAATTAATTGAGCGTCTCTATGAGATGGATGAGGACGAAGTGCTTGATGGTCTAAAGAAGTACAGTGATAGCCTTCAGTTAGTTGAGAATCAAAATAAGCGTGGTCAAGAAGTTCATGATTTGAACGAGTTCGAGAAACGCGATGAGTTTATTGCTGATATTCGTTCAGACCTTGAGTTGTACAAAACAATACGAACTCGACTCAAGTCACTCGAGTTGGTAAAAAACGACCCTAAGTCGAAGAAAGTAATAGAGGTAATAAATCAAATCCTTACTAAGGCACCAGAGGCAGGAGAACCGAATCGTAAGGTGATTCTCTTTACAGAATACCGAGACACAGCAAACTTCTTACTCCCAATTTTGCAGGAGGCTTACGGTGACAAGCTCCTATTCTCAGGGGAAATGGACAACGTTACTATTGAGAAAATTCGAAGTAATTTCGATGCTGCTCGGCCACTTACTGAGCAAGATGATACGTATCAAGTCCTATTAGCTACAGACAAGGTTTCTGAAGGCTTTAACCTTAACCGAGCGGGTGTTGTAATCAACTACGATATCCCTTGGAACCCGGTGCGAGTTATTCAGCGTGTTGGTCGTATCAACCGTATCTCAAAGAAAGTATTTAACCTGCTTCAGATTGTTAACTTTTTCCCTACTGAACGAGGTCGAGGTGAAGTCGATATTGAAGCAATTGCTGCCAACAAAATGTTCATGATTCACAGCATTCTTGGTGAAGATGCAAAAATATTCCATGCTGACGAAGAGCCGTCACCGGCTGCTTTGTATCAGAGATTGACCCAAGACCCTGACGAGGAAGAGGAAAGCTTCGAGACAAAGGTAACTCGTATTTATCGTGACTTATGTGAATCACATCCTGGTCTTGAGGAAGCACTTAAGGATTTCCCGACTCGTGTAAAGGTATCAAAGCACCATGAAGCAAATTCACTACTAGTATTTTCGCGGCGTGAGAGAATGCACATCCA
>JAZKIJ010000016.1:0-3638 GCA_040384905.1 Patescibacteria group bacterium | reverse complement strand
CTAGACGAGTTCAATAAGCGACAGGTGCTGGAAGCTCCACTCGAGCAGGTATATAGCGAAGTTGAGTGTATGGATGCGTCCGTACAACCACTCACTCTTAGTAGTGAGTTTTGGGGTTCGTATCTTTTTGCCAAAGAACACCGTGGAGCAAATCATCCAGGACCAAATACTCAAAGTATTGAAGCTAAGTGTAACAACATGTTGAACTCACTCATTATGAGTGCCGACCTAAACGATGATGACCTTCGGGATATCTCACAGGTACTACTTGAAGATATAAACGAGTATGGCACCTTGGCTCAGCCAACAATGCGACGTATCGCACAATTAGAGAATAGTTCTAAGGAGGAGGCACTCAGCGAGCTTAAAACCATCATCAGTGAATTAGGTGGGCTCGACTACCTGAGTCGCCTGAAGAGTAAAGTCCGTGATACAAAACAGGAAATCGTTATTGCGGTTGAGAATCAGTAAACTATGAATAAGGCACGACTCGAAACACTCATTAATGATTACAGTGCCCAAAACTTGGGTGATTTACTGTACGAAGCCGGATTCGAAGCAAGGCCACAAAGCCTGTCTTCAATAGTGCCTCACGACACGCTATTTACTGAGTGTCTTAAACTAGGTGAGCTTAAGACTGTTGATAATCAAAAAATACTCGTAGTTGAGACAAAGGTTGCGAACGATTTGTCAGAGCGGTCGAGTCGTAAGCGACAGTTTGATATTGGTAAGAAAATTCTGCAAAGCAGTCCAGCATATGCTGCGGGGCTATTCGTGTTCTATGACGAGCAACGAAACCTCCGCCTCAGTCTTATTTATCCAATTTATCAAGGAACTAAAAGAAAATTTAGTCCTTATAAGCGATTCAGTTTTTACGTATCTAAACATCTACCGAATAAAACTTTTCGAAACCAGTTTGAGAAAAATGAATTAAGAAGTCTTGCTGATTTTCGTAAAGCATTCTCACTTTCTGCAGTTACAAAAAAGTTCTATGAAGAGTTTAAACCAGAATTTGACCGTCTTGCTGATTCGGTTATTGGTAATCTTGATAAGAAACATCCAAAGCTCAATGAGGATTTTGCGTTACTTTTTATTATCAGAACAATATTCGTGGGCTTTGTGCAAAAGCGAAAGTGGATTGCGAACAACGAAAACTTTCTCGAGTGGTATTGGGGTCAATACAAGGTTAATAAAACTGAAACCACAAATTTTTATAACGACTGGCTCATGCCACTCTTTTTCAACGCCTTTAACACGCCTTTTGGTAGTGACGAGGCTGTCGAAAATCTAAATATACCCGATGATATAAAAATTAAAGTTAAACAATCGCCATATCTTAACGGAGGTATTTTTACTTCTAAGAACGGTGTTGATACACACGAGCTAACTATTCCAGACAGTGCTATTGAAACATTTTTTGCTTTTATATTTTCATACAACTTCACCATCGAAGAGAATACTGCGTTTGATGAAGACCTGGAACTCAATCCCGAGTTCCTCGGTATTATTTTTGAAAAGTTGGTGAACAAAGACCAGGGAGCTATCTACACACCTCGTACTGAAGTAGATTTTATGTGCCGAATAAGTCTTGTTAAGTGGCTTAAGAAAAAGCTAGGTGATGCTGTCGAGGTGGATAATCTTTACCGTTTGTTTTTCCGAGAAACCGGTAATACCGATGACCAACGTTATGGAGATTTTTCGAATAACCAAAAACTTCAAATCTTAGAGGTGCTGAATAAGGTCACTATCTGCGACCCGGCTGTTGGTTCTGGAGCTTTTCCGGTTGGTATGTTGCAGGTTCTTGACGAGATAGATGAGGTGCTACGAAAAGATTTAGAGGGTGGTGAAGTGTATCGTCCCTACGAAAGAAAGAAAGAAATTATCAAAAACTCTTTATATGGTGTTGAGGTAAAAGAATGGGCCGTGTGGATTACACAGTTACGTCTCTGGATTACGCTTTTTATTGATGCTCCGGACTCGATTAAGGAATCGCAAGAGCCGATTCTGCCTACTCTCGACTTTAAAATCCGGCAGGGTGATTCACTCGTACAACGACTCGGAAGCAAACTTTTTCCTGTACAGGGTGTCGCTGGACTTGGTGCTGAGTCGAAGAGGCGTCTTCAAAATCTTATCGAATACAAGCGACAAGTATATGAAAACGAAGTACATGGTGAGGATTTTAGGCAACGTGAAGAAATCCTTTTTAAAGAAATACTCTCAGAACAAGTTAAGGCAAAGCGAAAGGAACTGGAGATACTCCTTAAAGACGGCAAACCTCAACAGTCAGGTCTTTTTACAGACCAAGACATTGACGAACAGCGTCAAGTCACTCTTTTTGAAAAGGAACGGGAAGTGCTTGAGGCTGAGATGGATGACCTGCAGCGTGAATTGTCCGCACTTAATTCTGAAAGACCTCTTATCTGGTCAATCGAGTTTGCTGAAATATTTTCTGGAGATAGTACCGGCTTCGATATTGTAATAGGAAATCCCCCCTACGTTCGGCAGGAGGAGATAGGTGACCCTCTTGGCTATGTGTCATCAGCTAGGTCTTATAAAGAGCTTTTGTTTCAAATGGTACAGCAAGATGAGCCACTAACTCGTGAGAAAGATTTTAAAATCGACGGCAAGTCAGACCTTTACGCATTTTTTTATGTGCGTGGTTTACGTCTGCTAAATAAAGAAGGCGTCCTTACGTTTATTTGTTCTAATTCTTGGCTCGATGTAGGTTATGGAACTTGGTTACAGAGACTTTTTCTACAGAACAGCTCACTCGAATATGTGTTTGATAATCATTCAGAGCGAAGCTTTGAAGAGGCGGATGTAAACACAACGATTAATCTCTTTCATGCCCCAAAGACGAAGATAAACAAAATTATAAAATTTGTTGCCTTTAAAAAACCGTTCGAAGAAATTGTTCATTCGGATAGCTTGGTTGCAATTGAACAAGCTAACCAAATTGAGAAAACAGAAGAATATCGAGTGTATCCGGCTGAACAATCAAAATTACTTGAAGACTCAATCGAAACAGAAAACAGTAAGCAAAAATTTATTGGAGATAAGTGGGGTGGAAAATATCTTCGTGCTCCGGATATATATTTTACGATTCTTGAAAAAGGTAAAGATAAATTAGTTAAACTAAAATCAATCGGTGACGTGAAGCGTGGTATTACCACAGGAGCAAATGCTTTCTTTTATTTAACCAAAGAACGAGCTCTAGAATTAAAAATTGAGGAGGAATTTTTGTTTCCAGTAATCACAAGCCCTCGTGAGAGTCGAAGTGTCGTTATTAATCCCGATGACCTTGGTTATAGAATACTCATTTGCAACAAAACAAAGAAGGAACTAGCAGGGACTCATATTCTTAAATATATTTATTATCATCAGTTAACATATATCTTCTTCCAACTGATCCTTGTTCGATAGAATTTATTTCAATTAATTGTAGATGTTTTTTCCATTTATAATAATCAATACAATGAACCATACCATCATTACCAAAATCTGGATAATAAAACATTATTATATTATCTCTTTCATTGAAATTATCTACTTTATAATATTTATTAACAGGACTATCAATAGAAATATGACTATCCTCTTCGACTTCTTCAATATCATCCATATAAAATCTTCCATTA
>JAZKIJ010000015.1:4974-7022 GCA_040384905.1 Patescibacteria group bacterium | reverse complement strand
GTGCGACAAAAAACACGCAAGTTATGGCAATTTCCTGGCGGGGTACTCGGCTTGAACGAAGACCCTCTTGAGACAGCAATCAGGGAACTGCGTGAAGAAACGAATGTTCGTCTCATAAGTATCAGGCACATCCACACAGAATTGATTGTGAGCGATTTGTCTGAAGAAGAAATCAACTGTTATGTCGGTATCCCCCATCAGTGTACTGAGCTAGTGCCTGACGGAAAGGAAATCGACAAACTAGCCTGGACATCATTTGATAAGGCTCAAGATTTACCTCTCACCGACACCACCAAACTCTTGCAGTCTACCATTCCCATCATCGGACTATTTGTATAAACCACCATAGCAAAGCTGCTACTGGTGGCTTTGTTTTTTATATTTTTGTGTGAATTGCTATACTTACAGTATGAAAGCCTCTTTAGAAGCGTCTTGGAAGGAAATATTAGCGGACGAACTTTCCCAAGATTATTTTAAAAATCTTATTTCCTTTGTTGATCAAGCGTATACAACCTCCACGGTATATCCGCCCCAATCACACATATTTAATGCATTTAATCACTGTCCGTTTGATCAGGTGAAAGTGGTAATTTTAGGTCAAGATCCGTACCATGGACCTGGTCAAGCCCACGGCCTGGCGTTTTCAGTTCCTGACGGAATAGCCATTCCTCCGTCACTGCGCAATATATTTAAAGAAATTTCTCAAGACATCGGAACATCTCCCCCTTCGTCAGGAAACTTAGAACGTTGGGCTCATCAAGGAGTGTTACTACTCAACGCTACTCTTACGGTTGAGGCGGGTAAAGCCGGCTCTCATCAAGGCAAGGGCTGGGAGGAATTTACCGATACGGTAATTGCCACCATCTCAGAACACAAACGCCACGTTGTGTTTATGCTCTGGGGCTCATACGCACAGAGCAAACAAACTTTAATAGACAGCACTAAACATTTAATTCTTACTGCTCCGCACCCTTCCCCTCTTTCCGCCCACCGTGGTTTTTTTGGGAGCAAACATTTTAGTCAAACTAATATGTATCTCACACAACAAGGATCAGCCCCTATTATTTGGTAGCATTTTTTCGGTAGGTTCGTTCGTAGACATGAGCAAATGAAGCTCCGTAGTAAATAATACAAGCAGACACATACACCCAAATAAGCAAAACAAAAATTAATCCGGCCGCTCCATAAATATCGGGTGAGGGTGAAGTCGCTACGTGCAAAGAAACGAGCGTCCGGGTAAACAGGAATAATGTTGTAGCTACGACTGCCCCATACAAGCGGGCTTTAAATGACGGTGCCGATAGTGGCAGCAGACCAAACCCTAGCGCGATTAACAACGTCGTACACATAAAAAATACTACCTGAGATAACGCCGTGAGGAGTGGCATCCCCGCACTTTCTCCAATAATCATAAAGAAGTTATTCGAGAGAATCGTCACCACTAAATAGACCTGAAACAGTAGTACGAATAAAATCGAACGTCCAGAACGCCAAAATAAATTTTTTACTCCGAATCGTTCCACTTCCCATATTTTTTGCAAGCCACTTGATAAACTATTTAAGGCAAATAAAATCATCACCGAGAAAAATAGTAACGCAAACACTGGCAAAGTG
Source organism: Patescibacteria group bacterium (assembly GCA_040384905.1). GTDB lineage: Bacteria > Patescibacteriota > Minisyncoccia > Phycocordibacterales > UBA918 > OLB19. The sequence goes on along the minus strand of JAZKIJ010000015.1, from coordinate 5,408 downwards.
TAGCTCGTCGTGAGCACCTCGAAGTTAGCAAGCGTGGAAGTCATAAATGCCGGTAACGCTGGGTCAATCAATTCACCCCATCGCGCTAGCAAAGCAATAACATCCTGACGCCCAATAATTACGCCCACCAGGGTAATCGAAATCAAAAGTAACGGTGCTAACGCAAACGGAATAAAATAGGCTAACGCGGCCGCGTGTTGTTCTGCTCCTTTTCGAAACCAATGTGAGGAGGCCTGCCTGAGTAGCCGTAGAAAAATCATTACTAGTAGTATACGCTACCACCTTTCGGACCAAGCACTATATTTACACAGCACTCCATTACGGTGCTGGCGTAGCAAATTTACAATTTGCAGACCGGGTATACCCTGCCGCTTGTGCCTCATCCTCAGATGAGAAATAAATTTTATTTTTAAATCGTCTTTTGATAAAGCCAA
>JAZKIJ010000015.1:0-4964 GCA_040384905.1 Patescibacteria group bacterium | reverse complement strand
TTCTTTTATAGTTTTTGCACCCGAACACGTAAGGGCATGGTACTTAGTCCCCGACTTTGAGGCTACAAAATTTTTAACCGGAACCGCCTGCGTTATAGTCTGCGCCAGCCCCGGAGTACTACTCACCATCTGGGTTACCCGCACCGGTTCAACTGGTTGTTCTCCCTTAGTTGGCGTAACTAACGCACGTACAACCGGTGACTCCGCCTTAGACACCACACCTGACGATGAACTGGTTACAGACAATTTACCCAGTCCAAACGACAAAACGGCTGTTATAACAAGCAAAATAGCTATATAAACCGTGTCGTCGAGTAATAATGACTTGAGTTTTTTCAACATATACTGTATAATCCCCGCACTAAACCTTATTATATCGTATGTCAACTAAAAAATCCGGAGGATCAGCAAAGAACCTGAAGGACTCACAACCACAGTACCTGGGAGTCAAAAAGGCTGACGGTCAATCAGTTAAAACTGGCCAAATTATCGTTCGTCAACGAGGTACAAAAGTTGAAGCCGGTAAAAACGTAAAGATTGCTAAAGACCACACAATTTTCGCTATGGCCGACGGAGTTGTCTCATTCCGCAACATGCGCAAAGTAAAATTCGACGGACAAAAAGTAACCAAGAAAGCCGTAGACGTAGTCCTAGCCACCGCCTAACAAATTCCACAACGAATCATCAAAAAGACCGGCACCCAAGTGCCGGTCTTTTTGATATAGTTGCTTGCTTGAACTTTCCTAACAACTCTAAGAATTTTCAAAATTGAGTGCAGTGCTAGAAGCGCAAGAAAATTTTGTGGAAACGTACTTCTTGTACGGTGGAACAAAATTTTCGCAGCAGCGACAACGCAATGTGTCAATTTTGGAGATTCTTTTATTTGATAGTAGCTTTGGTAATGATAACTGGCTCTAAGGGTCGGTTGTTACCGGGGGTAACTGCTACCTTCCCAATCGCATCCACCACATCCATACCTGACACTACGCGTCCAAATACGGGATGAGCTGATGATAGTGGTGGTTTATCAAAGTCGAGATTGGTGTTATCGACGAGATTGATAAAGAACTGACTACCGCCACTTTCTGGTCCACTGTTGGCCATTGAGATAGTTCCGCGAGTGTTAGTTAAGAGATCACCCACAATGTGCTCGTCAGCTATCGCGTATCCCGGTCCGCCTGTACCCCACATATTCATTTGAGCATCATCTTTTGTCAGTGGGTCTCCACCTTGAATCATAAAACTATCAATCACTCGGTGGAACTTGATACCATCGTAATACCCTTCTTTCACCAGCTTTTCGAAGTTACCAGCGGTAATCGGCATGGTGTCAGCAAACAATTCAATTTCAACGGTTCCTTTATTGGTTTCTAGTACAGCAATCGGATTCATAACATTTGTATCTTTAGGGTTGGTAATATCTAATTCTTTTGGGGTGAAGGGTGATTCTAATTCAGCAGCTTCGTCATTAAGGGTGAGCTGACTGGCATTATCGCGACCGGCCCAATAGGACAAGCCCGCTACCAGTAGAATACACAACCCTAATAAAATTCCAATTTGTCGAATTGACACCATATATCAACTACTTATTTTTAATAATAACGGTAATAACATCATGCTCACTTCCCATCGCAACGGGAATCTGGTATTCACCCAGAGCCTTAATTGGTTCTGCAATTTTAATTGATGACACGGGAATGGCATGTCCTGCACTCGCAAGTGCTACCGCAATATCACTTGCCTTTACCGCTTTAAATAAATGGTCCTGCGCATTAGCTTCCACGGTAATTACGACCGGTGTTTCCTTGAGTACTTTTACCGCCGTAATAAACTCACTCACTTCACTAATTTTAGTAGCCGCTTGTTTTTCGGTGTGAGACTTTATTTTTTTAACATTTTCGGCAGTGGCGGCTTGAGCTATACCTTGAGGAATAAGCTTATTTAGCGCATAGCCATCTGGAACTTCTGTAATGGAAAAACGTTTTCCCAATTTTGCTACGTCTCGCATTAAGATTACTTTCATACAACGATGATTGAATTACGGGTTGTCTAGTAAGGGTGCGCGTATAATATCAGATTAATCGCGGTCCTCAAACTATCGCTCTGCAGTAGTAGTACTGGTTGTCGTAGCCGGTACATAAGTACCTGCGAGGTATTGTAAGGCAGCGGTCATTTGTGGATCCTCATTTTTAAGTCGTTGTTCCGGAGTACGTTCAACTTTAATTTCTGGAGTTAGTCCTTTTAAGGAGATAGATGTTCCGTCAGGAGTAAGCCAGCGTGCAATCGTGACCTTTAAGGCGGCGCCACTTGGTAATTCGACTAATTCCTGTACCGAACCTTTCCCAAATGAATCAGTTCCAATCAACGTAGCGTAATCATGTTGTGCTAGTGCGCCTGCTAGAATTTCAGCCGCAGAAGCAGACCCGCCGTCAATTAAGACTACGATTTCTCCCGGTTTAAATTCTTTAATGTTTTTACCCTGACTTCGGTAGACTTGTTCCGGTCGTTCGTCTGAGAAACTTTCTCGTAACACCACCTTCCCGCTCGGGAGGAAGTAACTGGCAATTCCCACGGCACTTTGTAAGTACCCGCCTGGGTTACCGCGCATATCTAACACTAATTTTTTAGCACCACTTTTTGCATACTCCTCTACCGCTTGTTGCATCTTGGTTTCCGCTAAGGCATTAAAGCTGTACAAAGTAATCACAAAGGCATCACCTTTTTCTTCGGTCTTTACCGTCGGAATTTCAATCGTAGCGCGCGTTACCGTAATATCACGTGGTTCAGGTTCCCCACTGCGGAAAATGTTAAGGGTAACGGTTGTGCCTTCAGGACCACGAATTAATCGTACTGCTTCATCAATACTCATATTTTCGGTTGAAGTACCGTTAATCTTCACGAGTACATCTCCCGCGAGCAACCCAGCTTTTTCAGCGGGAGTGCCCGAAAGTGGCGCGATAATAGTAATCAAGTTATTACGCATCCCAACCTCCATACCAACTCCACTAAAGTTCCCGGCAATATCAGCACCAAACTCTTCTGCATCACTCGGCGGGAAGAAATGAGTGTACGGGTCTCCGTATGCCCCCACTAATCCATCAATAGCGCCTTGGATTTTTTGCTCAGGCGTTAGGCTAAACGTAGTTGTCCCAGCGGCGAATTTCTCATCGAGCAATTCCCATACCTTCCAAAACTCATCAAGATCGGCATTATGAGAAACCTCTGCAGTTCCAGCAAACAAAGACAGCATGCCCGTATGAGCATCTCCTCCGCCTACGAGGCGATCAAGTTGCAAGCCCGAAAAGAATGCCCCGAGTGCTAGTAATAGCGCCAAGGTCAATCCGAGCCAACTTTTTTTGGTAGTTTTTTGTGTTGTGTTTTCATCAGTCATAATTCTATTATCGCACATGGTGCGTGCTCTCGCAAAAAATAACTTCCACTTCTTTACTTCCCTATCACTTACGCTTTCTAATGGTATTTGCTACACTACACACAACAACTCCTACCATGATTACTTTTTTCACTCCGCAAGCGTTTACAAAATTTAAAGCCCCGACGCTTACCATTTTTAATACCGAAACCAGAACACTTGAACCGTTTACCACGCTCTATGGTCATAAAGTACTGATGTATTCCTGTGGTCCGACTGTCTATGATTACGCCCATATCGGCAACTTGCGTGCCTATGTGTTTGTGGATATTCTCAAGCGCACCCTTGAATACAATAACTACACCGTTAAAAATACCATCAACTTAACAGACTTTGGCCACTTAACTGATGACGGCGATGCCGGGGAGGACAAAATGATGAAAGGCCTCAAACGTGAAGGTAAACCAGTTACCTTGGCCGCGATGCGAGAATTGTCTGATTTTTTTATTGATGCTTTTTATGAAGACTTGGGTTCCCTTCGCATTCTTCCCCCGACCACGTTCTCACGAGCGAGTGATTACATCTCTGAACAAATTGCCCTGGTTAAAACCCTCGAGGAAAAAGGCTACACCTACGAAACTTCCGATGGATTGTATTTTGATATTTCAAAATTCCCGCCCTACGGACGATTGGGTAAAATTAATCTCGAAGAATTAAAAAGTGGTGCCCGTGTCGAAGCTAATTCGGAAAAAAAGAACCCTGCTGATTTTGCCGTTTGGAAAAAAGGTGAACTGGGGTGGGATAGTCGTTGGGGTAAAGGCTTCCCGGGCTGGCACGTAGAGTGTTCAGCCATGGCGATTGCAACGTTGGGTAAACAAATTGATATTCATACCGGAGGCATTGATCACATTCATACCCACCATAATGCCGAGATTGCGCAATCAGAAAGTGCCACGGGTAAAATGTTTGCGCGCTACTGGCTCCATACTGAGTTTATCACCATTGATAGCACGAAGATTTCAAAGTCGCTCGGCAATACCATTACCATGCGTCACCTTATGAACGCAGGCTTTACGGGTGATGATTACCGGTACTGGCTTTTAACTGCCCACTACCGCTCCCCGGCTAACTTTTCCTTTGAAGCACTCAAAGCAGCCAAGCAGGCCCTCTTTCGACTCAAACGCCACATCTACGAAGAATACAAAAACATCAGTGGTAAACCGGCCGCTGCATACATCAGTCGTTTTCACACCGCTATTAACGATGATCTTGATACCCCAAAAGCCATTGCGCTCGCCTGGGAACTCATCAAAGATGATGCTGTCCCTAACGACGCCAAGTGCGCCACCTTAAAACACTTTGACCGTGTGCTTGCTATAGGACTGTCTGACTCGATTGATGATGCCCTCTTTACGTTGGGGGTAGTGTCCGTGGATGATATTCCCGAAGAAATTAAACAACTCATTAATGATCGCGAAGCCGCGCGAATCGCGCGTAACTGGGAAGAATCAGATCGTCTGCGCACACTTATCAACCTCAAAGGCTACACGCTTGAAGATGGTGCTGATGGACCTAAAATTTCAAAGTCATAATA
>JAZKIJ010000014.1:0-2636 GCA_040384905.1 Patescibacteria group bacterium | reverse complement strand
TGGAAGAAGCTGGTATAGTAGGTCCAGCCGATGGCGCCAAACCAAGAGAGGTTTTCATGGAACATTTCCGCCCAACTGAACCAGATGATTTACCTGAAAAAAAACAAACCCTTGATTCTGGCGGAGCACCGGTGTTTGACAACGAAGTTAAAGAAGAAACTATTTAACACATGTCATTGCGAGGAGTGAAGCGACGAAGCAATCCCATCGAACTAAGACATACTTACATTAGTGGGATCGCCACGTCGTCCCGATTAGATAGGGACTTCTCGCGATGACAATATAAAAATTATGGCTATTTTCTGTTCCAAAAATTTAGAACCAATGGTACGAGTTGGTCAGCGTTTACAAAAAGCACGCACCCAACAAAATTTAACGCTCCAAGATATTTCAAATAAAACTCGTATTCCCCTCAAATACCTAGAGGCAATTGAAACAGCACGCTTCAAAGAATTACCGAATGCCAAAGCCCATCGTCTGGCATATATAAAAGAATACGCAAAAATGTTAAATTTAAACCCAGCTAGTTTTCTTTATCAGTTCTCTCAAGAATCAGACCTGCACAACACTCCTACAATTCACCCAAGACGCACTATTGCGTTTTGGCCACTCAATTCTCTTTCTACTATATTACGCAGTGTTGTGGTTGGCGTTTTCCTGGTCGGATTTGTCGGTTATCTACTCTGGCAAGTAAATGGCATCTTACAACCACCAAAACTTTTTGTATTTTCTCCTAACGACGGTTCTGTTTCCAACAAACTCACCGCTGTCATCCAAGGTGAAACCGAAAAAGAAGTGCATCTGACTGTAAATGGCAAAGAGGCAAGACCAAATGACAAAGGCCGGTTTGAAATTATTCTGGACTTGTCAAACGGAGTAAATACTATTAATATATCAGCTATCAAAAAACATGGAAAAACTACCACTATTACCAGACATGTAATTGTAAAATCAAATACTGTGACTATTAGTGAAACAGATAAAAAATATTAATTATTCTAATTCAAGTACGTATGGCAAAACAAATATCAGATGAGGTAAAGGAGAAATTGAAAGCCGCCGAGAGTGCGATTGAACAGATCAAAAGCAAATTTGGTGATGGCGCTATCATGAAATTCGGAGAATCAAAAATCATGCAGGTAGATACAGTCCCAACTGGCTGTCTATCTCTCGATATTGCCTTAGGCGTTGGCGGTGTGCCTCGCGGACGTATTATTGAAATCTATGGCCCTGAAGCTAGTGGTAAAACCACTCTGGCCCAGCACATTGTAGCTGAAGTCCAAAAGCTTGGCGGTATTGCCGCTTTTGTAGATGCTGAACACGCTCTCGACCCTGACTATGCCAGAAAAATCGGCGTCAGAGTTGACGAACTACTTATCTCCCAGCCAGATACCGGCGAACAGGCTCTAGACATCGTAGAGACCCTCGTACGCTCCAATGCGGTGGATGTGATAGTTATCGACTCAGTAGCCGCGCTCGTGCCAAAAGCAGAAATCGAAGGCGACATGGGTGATTCTCATATGGGTCTCCAAGCCAGACTAATGAGTCAAGCTCTGCGCAAACTGACCGGAATTATTAGTAAATCCAAAACCGTGGTAATTTTTATCAACCAGATCAGAATGAAAATCGGTATTGTCTTTGGCAATCCAGAGACTACTACTGGTGGCAATGCTTTGAAATTTTATTCTTCCTTGCGTATTGAAGTTCGTCGCGCTGCCCAAATAAAACAGGGTGACAAAATTATCGGCAACCGTGTTAAGGCCAAGGTGGTAAAAAACAAAGTAGCTCCACCTTTCCGCACCTGTGAATTTGATATTATGTATAACGAGGGCATTTCCGTTTCCGGCGATGTGCTCGATAACGGAGTGGTCTTCAAAGTCATCAACAAATCCGGAAACTCCTACAGTTATAAAGAAGAAAAAATGGGTGTTGGTAGAGAAACTGCCAAAAAATATCTAAAGGATAACCCAAAATTAATGAAAGCCGTATCTAAAGACATTTGGGAAGTTGTAGAAAAAGGTGAAGCACCAGAAGAAGAATCACCTACCGAAGAAGAAGTACCGCCACCAACTGAAGAATAAACAAAAATTAAACAACCCTGTACCAGAACGGCACAGGGTTGTTTAATTAAAAATACCTAATAACGAGCTTATTATACTACCTGTTGACGTTTGCGTTAATTATTGATAGAATATTTTTACTTTTTAAAGTAAACGGGCCCTTAGCTCATTTGGTAGAGCACCGCGTTTGCAACGCGGGGGTGATCGGTTCGAGCCCGATAGGGTCCACAAATGGTTTGTACTGTGAATGCCGGGGTAGCTCATCGGTAGAGCGCAGCCCTGAAGAGGCTGGCGTGGCGAGTTCGACTCTCGCCCCCGGCACCAACAATATAAATTATACAATTAGATAAACGGGGTATGGCTCAATTGGCTAGAGCATCTGGTTTGGGACCAGAGGATTGTGGGTTCAAGTCCCACCACCCCGACTAACGAAGAATTTAGGGTTCTTCACGAAGTCGCTGAACGGTACATTTAGTGTATACTCAGCGACTTTTTCGTTTTTAACGGTGAAGTTCAAGAAGACTAAACGGATGAGTTTGTCACGTCCATTCGTGGTTTCTATTTTTTTCAATGTTT
>JAZKIJ010000013.1:2718-11338 GCA_040384905.1 Patescibacteria group bacterium | reverse complement strand
AATAACGGCTTAGAAGTCCGCAGTTATATCCATTTAACTACAGGGGCGAAATGAGAAATTAAATAGGAGCTTGCTCATATTTAACTTTCGAATGAGTACCTGAAAGCTTTGCTTACAGGGGCAAGTGAGGAATAAAGTGGAAGCTTGCTTGCATTTTAGTTCCGAACGCAGGCCCTGTATGATTTTCATACAGGGGCGAATGCGAATGTATAATTATTGACCTCGCCATCACAATAGCAGAAAATGTGGAAACAGGAAATATAAAAATTGGCCCGCGGAATGCGCGGGCCGTACTCGTTGTTAAATTGAAGCCCAATCCTTGAAGATCTGGTGCGGGGGAGGGCTGTCACCTTGCTGGTGTTGTGGTGGTCGCTTTGGGGGGCGACTATCACTTGATGGGGTCCCTGGTTCTTCGTTGTCGCCTTGTTGCGTGCGAGGCGATGTTGGCTCGTTAGCCATCTTTTGCTCCGATTCTCGTCCCTCGTTGGACGTTACCGTATGATACGCCCGGGGTTTTGAGGTGGCAAGGTTTTGGAGGGGGAGAGGGCTCGGTCTAAGTAGAGATGAGAGGCTCGGTCCCGAATCACTAAGTATATTTGTTCACTACGTTCCAAATCTACTAAGTGTTCTTGACCACGACTCGACTGTCGCAAAGCGACATGTCTCCGTCTTTCGAGCCTCTCCGCAAGCAAAGCAGTTTGCTTGCTCATCGCGCACAAAATAAAAAGCCCCCTTGAAAGGGCTTTTTATTTTGTGCGCGATGAGAGGCTCGAACTCCCGACCTTTTCAGTGTAAATGAACTGCTCTACCAACTGAGCTAATCGCGCTTTTCGCTTGGGGTTTACCAAGGTATGCCTATAGTACCTGGTTTTAAAATTAATTCAATACCACTCAAAAAGATTTAGCAGTATACTAAATACACTATGACTGAACTCTACGCAATAATTACCGGCCGGGTCCAAGGGGTGCGGTTTCGTGACTATGTGCAAGTGTCAGCAGGGAAGCTCGGTTTGACGGGGTTTGTGCGTAATAACCGTGATGGGAGCGTGACAGTGGTGGCTCATGGATTGCCCGATGATCTAAAATTATTTGTTGAGTATTTACATGAAGGTTCATTGTTATCTAAAGTTGAAGGGGTGGCGGTGGAGTGGCGCACAGCGCAAACAACTTTTGATGATTTTGCGGTGTTACACTAACATCTATGTCTGCATTACATGAAAATCATGGTACGCACGTACCATCCTGTGTAGGATTTATTATGGACGGAAACCGACGGTGGGCTACGGAATTATCTCGTAATACGCTAGAAGGGCACCAGGCAGGTAAAGAAGTGTTCTACGATTCTATAGCGTGGATTCAAGAAATGGGTATACCGCACGCGGTGTACTACGCTTTTTCTACGGAAAACTGGTTACGAGAAAAAACTGAAGTATCGTACCTCATGGAATTGTTTAGTGGTTTCATCCAGTTTTTACTCAAGGAAATGCCGGTGAAAGAAACTCGGGTTCGATTTATTGGCAATCGTCATACCTTGCCTCAAGCATTGCAGGGACTTATGAAAGAACTAGAGAACGGTACTCGCCATCACACAGCCACAACAATTTGGGTCGCCTTGTCATACGGAGGGCGAGAGGAACTCGTGTCAATGTGTAATCAGGCTATTGCGGTAGGGGAACCAATCACCGCGGATACGGTAGATTCACTATTGTATACCAAAGGTATGCCTGACCCAGATTTAATTATTCGTACGGGGGGAGAGAAAAGACTGTCTAATTTTTTACCATGGCAAACTGTCTATAGCGAACTCTTTTTCACTGATACCTATTGGCCGGCATTTACTAAAGAGGAATTTACGCGTATTGTAGGCCAATATGGAGATAGACAAAGGCGGAGAGGAAAATAAAATAGCTGACCCAATTGTTATCTATGAGGATGCTGAGGTGCTCGTGGTTAATAAACCATACGGTATGCTCGTACATGAGGATTGGCAAAAAAGTGACGCCCAAACGCTCGTAGAGTGGTTTTTGGCGCGCGTACCCAGTGCCAAAGGAGTCGGTGAGCAAACCGCTACGCCCGATGGTAAACCGCTTGAACGTTCAGGGGTGGTACATCGTTTGGATCGAGAGACGTCAGGCGTAATGATTCTGGCTAAAACACCCGAAGCGCATGCTCATTTAAAAGCGCAATTTCACGACCGGTTGGTAAATAAAGAATACCGCGCCTTTGTCTACGGTCGGATGCATGAACGATGGGGAAGTATTGATCGACCCATTGGTCGCAGTAACAAAGATTTTAGACTACGTTCAGCGCAACGCGGCGCTCGCGGTCTATTACGCCAAGCCCTTACCGAATGGGAACGTATAGCTACCGGTGAATATGAAGGACAGATATTTTCTTATCTTAAACTCAATCCAAAAACTGGACGCACGCACCAATTACGGGTTCACCTCAAAGCCAATGATCGTCCGATTGTGCAAGATGTGCTGTATTCAGGAAAATTACGAGAACAGTCAAATAATCTTGGACTCACTCGGTTGGCGCTTCACGCACATATATTAGAGATTGTGCTCCCTAATGGTCAATTAGAACGCTTTATTGCTCCGGTTCCGCATGAATTTGAGTTAGCGGCCGAAAGAATCTCAGAAATCTAAGCCATATTGCGCTTAGGGAGGGCATGTGGTAGATTATGGCACGTTTTAGACGCTTTATATTATTATGACAACATTACACAGCGGGGTCGTTACCTCACCAGTTCAGATGGAAGACCGAAAAAACCTTGGGCTTAAAGCCGGAGATACGGTAAAGGTGCATCAACGAATTATTGATAAAGGAAAGACACGTATTCAGATTTTTGAAGGTCTGGTACTCGCGCGAAAGCACGGTGATGAAGCCGGAGCTACTTTTACGGTACGTAAAATGTCGAGTGGTATCGGTGTAGAAAAAATCTACCCATTGTACTCTCCTTTGATTGAACAAATTGAAATCGTTAAACGAGCGAAAGTACGTCGAGCCAAGCTCTACTACATCCGAGAGAAAGTAGCGCGAGAAATCAAGCGACAAATGCGACGTATGAGTCTCGTTTCAATGTCTACCGAATCAGAAACAGACGCAACTGCTCGTATTGATGCTGAAGCTAAGGTTATCGAAGAGGCAGCCGCTGCCGCTGAAGCCGAAGCAATCAAGGTAGCTGAAGCAGAAACTGCTTCACAAACTCCTGAAGCAGTGGAAGAAGTGGCGGTTGAAACCCCAGCCGAAACTCCCGCTCCAGAAGCCGAAGTGGTTGCAGAAGCAACACCAGAAACTCCAGCTGAAGAAGAAAAGAAAGACGTAGCGTAAGTAAGGAAAAATAAAAAAGCGCACCACTCGGTGCGCTTTTTTATTTTATTTTCCTCACTGTAAATCAATGCTTGAAAATAAAGGAGATGTTGCGTATAATCGGGCAACGCTTTAAGAAGATAGGCTTCTAAAAAGTAAGGTGCCCAGGTGGGGAAATTGGTAGACCCACTACCTTGAGGTGGTAGCGCCTAACAGCATGCTGGTTCAAGTCCAGTCCTGGGCACAATAAAAACCAAAAACCGCACACACGTGCGGTTTTTGGTTTTTATTGTGCCGAGGAAGTAAAGTGTGTAGACACTTTACGTCTGGACTTGAAGCCCGATTGAGCGAGATTATGAACGAAGTGAAATAATCTAGCCAATTGGGGTACTGAAACTGTAAGTTTCAAGTCCAGTCCTGGGCACATTGATGCAAACTAATAAACACTCTTCAAAAAGAAGAGTGTTTATTAGTTTAGCAAGCAACCTGCGTTGCTTGCGGGCATCAATGTGAGACGGAGTCATGTTTTCTCCTCCTTCCTAGAGGAGGAAACAGACGAGTCCGGGGTGAGAAAGTGCATAGACACTTTCGCAAGACCTTTTAAATCTTTGATTTTATAAGGTGTACAGCTTCTGTAAGAAGGAAGTTCTTATGAGTGTCAGCGAATTAGAAACTTGACCCCAATATCAGTTAACAATTAAAGTTAGTGACTCGTGACCAGAAAAAATCTACCCCTCCCTAAAATACTCCTCCAAAAACACCACTTCTCTAGCAATATTAAAATGACTTTCGTAGTTAGTTCGTTCACCATTTTTAACTAACTCCAAAACTTCATGAGGGGCAACCCAAATATTAACTTGGCCAGCTTTAATTTCATCTTCTTCAAACGTCGGGGCAGTAATAGGACCAGTTACTTTGGCTTCAAAACAGTAATTTATATGGAGTAGTTTATATTTTTCTCGGTATTCAATAACTATTCCCAACGGTCGAATAATTTCACAATCACAACCCACTTCTTCTTTTACTTCACGCTGGGCTGCTTCTTCAACTGTTTCGCCTGTATCCACACCACCCCCGGGCAGTTTATAGAATTTGTAGTTTTGTAAATGTTGGATACCGATTTCTCCAGCTTCATTAACTAAAATCACTCGCGCACCTTTTCGTAATTCATACTCCGTTTTCAAACTTTCCTTGGGACCCAAGCCCACGGTATAATCGGAAATTTCTTTAAGTAGTTTCATAGACAAACCTTACGCTACTGCACGCTTTTGTTCAATTTTCGATGAGCGATATGATAACAATACAAAACATATTCCTATTAACCCAATGACTACTTCCGGTACGTGCACCAGTAAATCAGCCATCATCGCAAGCGCTAAACCAAGAATGGCCCAGTGTGCACCGTGTTCTAGATAGATCAGAGTACTGAGCGTTTTTTGCTTCACAAAATAAAGCGTAAGGGAACGAACAAAGAGGGCGCCGATTCCCAGACCAGTCACGATAATAAACAGGTTGGTACTCAAGGCAAACGCCCCGATGACTCCATCAAGTGAAAAAGCCGAGTCCAATATATTGAGATAAATAAAGAGGGATAGTCCACCACGCGCTACATCACCACTATCGATATCAAGTGACCCGGCCACTCCTTCCATGACAATAAATAAGATTAGTCCAATTAATCCCGCTACCAACACCTCAGCTTGATCGAAGTGCGTAAAATATGAAATGGTCGTAATTGCAATAATTGCTAACGCAATTTCAATCGCTTCAATGTGGCCCCACGAAACCAGGCGACGTTCAATAACGGAAATCCAGTGAATTGATTTTGATTTATCAAAGAAATATTTAAGCGACACCATCAACAGAAATATTGCTCCAAAGGCAGTGATTGAACCTGATACACTTTCAAGTAATTTTCCGTACTCATCTGGGTTGGTAAATGCTAGGTTAGTGATAGCAACAGGGGATACCCAGACCGCTACACTGACTATGACAATAGGTAATACAAAGCGAGTTCCAAATACCGCAATTGCGATACCCCAGGTAAGGAATCGCCGTTGCCACAGTGGGCTCATTCTTTCGAGGACTTTGGCGTTAACGACCGCGTTATCAAAGGATAAGGTGGTTTCTAAAATAGACAGCATTATTACGAGTACCAGGGCAGTCACTCCCGCTTCGTACCAGACGGCAAAAAATGCCACGAGTGAAATAATAATCGGCCAAAAGAAAAAGGTTCGTAGTGTTGTAATCATGGTTGGAAGTATACCAAAATTACCTTAGAAATTAGTCGGTCACCTTACGATTTTTGGGGTAAAGTCGCAGAGCATATTCAATAATATGACTCGCGTAAATAAAGGCGAGCATCGTACCAACAATAATAATAGGGAGAATAATATCCAAATGTTTCATTCGGCCAAAGATACTTTCCGTCACGCTGGCAAAAAAGTAGCCCAACGCACTAAAGACTCCCACCCAAATTAATACTCCGAGTGCATTGTAAATCATAAAGCTACTAGTACTCATGGAGGTACGACCAAGCGAGAGGGGAATGACCATTCGTAGTCCATACATAAACCGCACCGACACCGCCATCAATCGCGGTCGTTTACCAACCATAGATATTGAGTGCTGACTCAGGGTGTGCAACCAGCTCCACCGTTCGAGAAATTTGCTCGTGCTGTATCGTCCCAATAAAAACCAAATGACATCACTAAGCCATGTTCCCAAAAAAGCAGCTAACATCACAATCGGTAAATCAAGCTTGCCCAAATAGGCTAAAAAACTAGCTACCAACAGCAGGGCATCACCTTCAATAAGGGAGCCGAGGAATACTGCAAGGTATCCATAGGTAGTTACCAGTTCTAATAGGTAAGGGGATAATTCCATGCCCGTATCATACCAGAAAGATATGTATTTTAAACATTAAATTTTTGGCGGCGAGAACTGACTTTTGAGAGCGCCTCATGTTTGCTTCGGTCACCATTTCTACTTTCCACCCGTTTTCGCCATCGAATATATGTTTTGGGAGATTGGTGGATGCGCATGAATTCGATGACTTGGTTTTCAGTCAGCCCAAATTCACGATATATGGTTTCAAAGGATATGGTATCACCCCAGGCCATAAGGATAATCTGTTCCGTTTCTTCGGAGGTAAAGTGGAGTTTATTCATTTGCTTGAATGGGAATAATGATTTCGTTACGGAGCGTGAGTGGCATAGAGAGCGGGGGATTATAGCGTGCCGTCTCTATAGCTCCGGTAATAGTTTTATTATCTCGAGCCAGGTATTCCATTAATAGTTGCTTTTTAGTCTCGGTACGCGCTTCAGTGGGGTACCAGGTGTAGCGTAAGACAGCGACCGTACGGGATGGTATTGGGGCGATAGTCACTGCCGGGTTGTTTGGTGTCGGTAGGGTAGCAAGGCTGTATTTTGAAGGGAGTACAAAAGCAATCGTACGCGTGGCCGTGTCCGCGCTTGATTCTAATACGGGCACCGTCATGGCAATTTTTTCAGGTTGATTGGGAGTTTCTAGTACCGGTGTAGTCATCGAGATATTTTCGGTACGAACATTGTTGCCAAAAATGTAATCGGCAATAATACGGAAGCCTTGCTCGGTGGCTTCGTTGTACGTCCCTGCTACCACTGTCTGCGCTTGAATATAAGAATCATATTTTCTAATCTCGTACCCATCTTTCTTTTCCAGAACGGTATATGCGGGTTCTTCAATATTCCAAATTACCAAGTAACTACCAGCTACCCAGAGGAGCATCACTACCATTACCGCGCCAAAAATATAATAAATCATATAGCTAGTATACGTGATGAAAGGAAAGGTGCTCAGTAATTGACAGTTTTTTCGAGCGTTTTAAAATAATAGAGAAGGTTAGTACCTTAAGACATGTATCTATGAATCCAGAATCAAATCTTTCTCGTTTTGTAACTATTGTAGTCACCAGTGTGGTGACGGTGATTATTACTTTGGGTGTAATGGTGTTGGCGCCCCGATATGTACCACAGCAAATTTCTGATAAAAATCAATTAACTACTACCCAGGCTGATGCCAGGATAGGAGGTAATGCTGAAGCAATTCCTGATATGGTAGATCGCGTGTCAGATGCCGTGGTGTCCGTGATAGCAACAGCCGATGTGCCGGTCGTGGAGGAATACTTTGAAGAATATAACCCCTGGGGTAGATTTTTTGGTGATGGGTTTGGCCTATCAATTCCTCGCCAGCGACAAATTGGAACGGAAAAGCAAGAGGTGGGAGGTGGAACTGGATTTTTTGTATCTAATGACGGCTACATCGTAACCAATCGACATGTAGTCGATGCGGACAATGTTGAATATTCTGTAGTGACCAATGACGGCGAAACCTTTCCGGTAACGGTTATCGCTAAAGATTCAGCTTTGGATATTGGAATCCTAAAAGTTGATGCCGACCAACAATTTCCGTTTTTAGCGTTTGGTGACAGTAAAGATGTTCGGTTGGGAGAGACGGCCGTAGCCATTGGTAATGTACTCGCTCAGTTTCCTAATAGTGTCTCGGTGGGGGTAATCTCAGGACTTTCCCGCGATATTGTAGCGGGTGATAATGCCGGATCAGTAGAGTCACTCGAGGGCGTGATCCAAACCGATGCTGCCATCAACCGGGGTAATTCAGGGGGTCCATTATTAAATCTCGCGGGAGAAGTCATTGGGGTTAATGTGGCAGTAGCTGGCAACGGTGAAAATATCGGGTTTGCTTTACCAGCCTCATCGGTCGCGAGTGCCTATGAGAGTGTAAAAAAGCACGGGGAAATTATTCGACCATTTATTGGCGTGCGGTATTTGCAACTTGATGAAACGATTGCGCGACGAAATAATGTTGACCGTAACTATGGGGTACTCGTCGTACGCGGGTCCTCGCAGGAAGAATTAGCAGTAGTGCCTGGTTCACCAGCTGATAAAGCTGGGATTGTAGAAAACGATATTATATTAGAAATTGAAAGTAAAAAATTAGATGGTGCTCAAAGTTTTGCCAGTATGATTCGGGACTACGCGGTAGGGGACACGATTACCCTAAAAGTCTTGCATGACGGTGAAGAAAAAGAGGTGGTTGTGAAATTAGAAAAAGCTCCAGCTGTGTAAATTACGTGTGGTGTAAACCTTTAAAATATCTCGTTAATTCAACGGTATGAGGACAACCTTGCTTGCAAATATTTTGTTATTAATCTATAGTAACATTATCTGATTATATAAAGGTCAGTAATTAAAATAAATTAAACTATGACAAATATTTTGCTTTGGATTATATCTGGAGGAATAGC
>JAZKIJ010000013.1:0-2708 GCA_040384905.1 Patescibacteria group bacterium | reverse complement strand
AATGGGGGATGATGCGGGCTTAGGAATTATCGGCAATGTAGTAGTTGGTATTATTGGAGCCTTTATTGGAGGGTTTATCTTTGACAAAATTGGACACGGTCAAGCACCTGGTGCGGAACGTCCAACAGCTGTCATGCCCTTCATTGCAGCAGTAGTTGGGGCAGTGGTCTTATTATTTATTATAGACTTAGTGCTATAAAAATATAAATAATTATTTCTAAAACTACCTATAACAATATGGAAAACAATAACGCAAGTACAGTCGCCTGGGTCTCTCTTATTACTGCAGTTCTAGCGCTTATCCTAGCGTGGACAGCGTTCAATCGAGCCGGTGCAGATTTGGAGGCAATGGTCGCAGCTCAAATCGAAGAAGCTGCAGAAGAAGCCGCTGTTGTTGCCGACGACGCAGCTGACGCAACCTTAGAGGCTACTGCAGATACTTTAGAAGTAAGTGCTGATGCGATGGACGCTGGCGCTGAAGCTTCTGATGCTGCAGCGGTAGATGTACGAGAGGCTCAATAGGAATTGGAGAAATTATAATTTAATTATATAGACACTATGGACAATGATAACCCAAACTTAAATAATGCAGCCCATGATCGAAAGGAGTGGTTTGAGTCTAAAAAAGCTGAACACCTAGCCCGAGTGGAAAAAATGGAAGCTTCAGAAAAAATGGAAGCAAATAACGCTTGGCAAAATTTTAGTGATGAGTTTGACGCTGCAACAGATTGGACTGAGGCATCGTGGGATCAGTTCACTGCAAAGATAGGTAAATGGTGGAATGCAGGAGAAGTAAAAGTTGACGAGACAATTTAATTCAAAAAATCAGTCGGGCTTACTCGACGTAAAAACACACTTTCTTAAGAGAGTGTGTTTTTACGTTAGGTGGATTTTATAACCAAAGAAACGTTTAGAATTTTTCTGTCAGTGGATGTTGCTTACATTGTCGCCTATACGCAAAAATCCCCGAAAGGGGATTTTGCTCATGGGCGGCTACCGGGAATCGAACCCGAATTATCGGTACCACAAACCGATGCATTAACCGTTATACTATAGCCGCCATTTGCCATTGAGTGTAGCTCATTGGTGCACACTGTTATACCTATTTTTTGGGAAAAAGTCGAGCCCTTACTTTGGGCTCTTAAAATATAAGTTAGATATGGCTGTCTGCAGAAAATCTTGTATACTCTTATTATATGAATCAAGAAACTTTGTTGGTGGCGTTGTTTTTTCTATTTATGATTGGGGCGGGGATTGGGTTTTATATTGCGCGGATGATTTTTTAATACGTGTATGGCTAAGTACCTAGTATTGTTGGTAGGGGTCTTGTTTTTTGTTACAACCAGCTCCAGCGTGCTTGGTCAAGAGGTGCATCAAGACTTGCAAGAAACGGTTAAAGCAAAGGTGCTTGAGGTGGTGGAGCAAAGTGACCGATTGATAATGGGAACAGATGCGACGACCACGGTGCAAACGCTGCGTATTGAATTATTAGAGGGGGAGAAAAAAGGGGAAGTTGTGTCTTTAGATAACGACATCATGGTGTTGTTTGTGGGGGATACGATATTCGTTAATCGGCTCGTCGCTATTGATGAAACAGAGTATTTTACTTTTAAAGATGTGGAACGACGGCCACAATTATTTTGGATGGGTCTATTGATGGTCGGGTTGGTGCTGTTGTTTGCGGGTTGGCAGGGGATGCGGGCGTTGTTTAGTTTAGGCGTAAGTATTGCGGCGATTATATTTTTACTGGTGCCGGCTCTTTTGGCAGGGTATGAACCAGCGCTCGCGAGCTTGGGAATTGCAGGAGTGATTTTGGCAGTATCTCTGTTTCTGACTCATGGGGTAAAGCCACGCGTGTTTATTGCGTTTTTGGGAACCTTTGGAGCGGTCGGGGTGACGTGTTTAATCGCATGGTTGTCCGTAGATTGGTTGCGATTAACGGGCTTTGGTTCTGACGCGTCGGTGTATTTAAATTTCTCTACTGGGGGCACACTTGATATCGCAGGCTTGCTCTTAGGGAGTATCATTATTGGACTGCTTGGGGTACTTGATGATGTCTCTATTACCCAGGCGTCGGTAGTGCAAGAACTCAGGGCGGCTAACCCCACACTTTCAAGTTTTGAACTCTATAGGCGCGCTATTAATGTTGGACGGGATCATGTGGGCTCGCTCGTTAATACGTTGGCGTTGGCATATTTGGGTACGGCGCTACCGCTCGTTATGTTCTACGCCCGCGCCAACGCTGATTTTTGGCAATCCATTAATCAAGAAATAATCGCTTCAGAAATCCTGCGGATTATTATCGGCAGTATTGGCTTAATCTTGGCGGTACCGTTTACCACGATGGTGGCGGCTTGGTTTTTTGGTAATCGAGAGGTGGTGACAGAAGATACACACGGGCATGCCCACCATCACCATTAATCGGCTATACTATAGTATCGTATCAGTTAATACATAATCAGGTTTATGAAAGATTTTATTGACGAATTCAAGGCGTTTGCGATGAAGGGAAATGTGATTGATCTCGCCGTGGCGGTGGTGATTGGAGCAGCGTTTGGAAAAATCGTAGCCTCACTTGTAGAAAATATCATTATGCCTACCATTGGTATATTGATGGGTGGTGTTGATTTTACCAACTGGTCACTACAGGTAGGGGAGGCAAATATTACCTACGGCGTATTTATCCAAAGTATTTTGGCAGGCACGAA
>JAZKIJ010000012.1:0-5080 GCA_040384905.1 Patescibacteria group bacterium | reverse complement strand
GATTAAACGGCATAATAGCCAAACACAAACTACCTAAAAGCGAACCTGCAAGTACCGAAAGCGGCCGCGTGAGTCTAAAGACACTCATTAAATTCGCGTCATCACCATCTACTTTTTTAAAGAAATAACTTTCGGTAGTGACTTCAACTAAACTTGCTCCCACACGGCTAATAAACATCAACGCCATCCACGGGACCATTTCAGTCGTGGTCATAAAGGAGATGGCCGCCACAGCGAGCGCAAGTATCAGAAAACCAAAAGCCATCATTTCTTTCTCACCGTAGTAGTTATCAGCAATGATTCCAATCGGGTATTCGCACACGACGTAGGCTAGTAAGCCAGCTGCGATAATGCCACCAATGGTAGACCAAGGGAGATTCATTTCACTCGCTAAATACAACGGGAAATAGATTACCGTCCAGGTAAAAAAGATTTGTAATAAAAAATGAGTCGAGAGCACTAATTTAATGGCTCGATTCTCCCAACATTGTCGCAGTAATGGTCGAAGCTTGATTCGATGGTAGAGCGGATCGACAAAGTGCTTAAATTTTGAAATGACCACCACGCTAAATACCGCTCCGACCCCAATAGCGATAAAATATAACTGACTTAAATTGTCTCCGGCTCCAACAACGTAACTGATAGTTAAAGGCGCCAGTAAGGCTGCTAAACTCATCAGTGACAATGTCAGTCCGCGTACATGACCAGTCTGACCTTCATTTTTTCCTATTAACGTCTCAGAGAAAATATCCAGGTTGAGATAGATAAGTGGGTTAATAACCAAATACAATACGATACCCGTAATAACGAGTATGGATGAAACCCCTACACCTGTCATGGCTAAGGTAAAAATAGAAATCACCATCAGGAGTATGGTCGTAACAAAATTACCTAACCGTTTAAGAATGCTCGGCAGAATCATAAAAAACAGCAATGACCCAATTGAGCCAACTGAATACAGTAACCCAATATGTTTAGCATCCACAAACTCACTTAAATAGGTAGGAGTCGTATACGAAACCAAAAGCGTATGAAAGTAAAAAATAACCGAAATCAGGTACACATACCAAAACTTTATCGGTGTCCTAGTCTTTACTCCCACCTGCGCTGAACTCTCAAAGTACATATTGTATTAGTGTACTAGAGGAGCAGGGAATATTGAATATAGAATATGGGATATTGAAGAAAATAGAGAAGAGGGAATATTAAAAATGGAAATTAGGATATTGAAAATAAACAAAACACCGCAAACGAAGTTTGCGGTGTTTTGTATAAAGTTTCAATTAAGTAGGTGGTTTGGACTTTCAGAAATGAGTGCAGTGCTAGGAGTGCAAGAAAATTTTATGGAGACGTACTGCTTGTACGGCGGAATAAAATTTTTGCAGCAACGACAACGCAATGTGCCGTTTCTGGAAGTTCAGGTTAGATGCCAATCAAAACAGGAATGACCATCGGTGACTTCTGTGTCCTCTGCATCAAGAAACTCTGCACCGTCTCAGTCAGCTCATCTTTCACGTAATCTAGATCAATTGGGTTCATACGTTCGGTGTGCTTTTCGATAGTCTTTTTAATCAAGACACGGGCTTCAGAGAGTAATTGTTGGTTTTCGCGTAAGTACACAAACCCGCGCGAAATAATGTCTGGTGATTTGCGGAGTTTACCGGTTTTACTATTGACGGTGGCGATGATTACGAACATGCCGTCTTCAGCTAAGGACAAGCGGTCGCGTAGTACGACTTCTTGGCGAGTACCGACGGTAAAGCCGTCAACGAGTACTTGTTCGTTTGGAATCTTTACTTTATGTCGAATCAGTTCGGTACCGTTTTTGATATCAATGATAGAGCCGTTATCTGGCACAACGACATTTTCACGCGGGAAGCCATTTTCTACCGCCACAAACATGTGGGTTTTAACGTGGTAGTGGTGACCGTGCACCGGAATAAGGAATCGTGGCTTTACTGCCTTGTGTACCCAAACGAGTTCACCCGCGTTTCCGTGACCAGAGGCGTGCACGTGTGAACCTTGGAAGTTCATCACCCGAACGTTTTGACGATAAATATTATCTTTAAGTTTTTGCACGGCAATTTCGTTACCGGGAATAACTGATGAAGACAATACAATTGTGTCTCGTTCCGTTAGTACAATTTGCTTGTGCTTGCCGGTTGCCATACGCATCAGAGCCGCAAATTCTTCACCCTGAGCACCGGTTGAGAGCACCACTATTTTATCAGCGGGGTAGTTTTGAATATCGTTCGCAGAAATAAACGTATCTGGTTTTACCTCAACTAATTTAGCGGTAATGGCGATATCAATGTTGGTTTTGATACTTCGTCCTTCCATCACGACCTTTTTGCCCATCGCTTCACAACTACGGATAACTGATACTAAACGGTCAAACTGTGACGCAAAGGTACCGATAATTAAACGACCGTTAGTAGTACGGATAATTTCATCCAGGGTTTTATACACCTTAGCTTCAGCTACTGAGAATCCCGGTCGGTCAACGTTGGTTGAGTCACACAGTAACGCAATGTTGTTGTGATTACCGAGTTCTTCCCAGACACTTTTTTCTTCAATGACTACGTTGTTATTGTCGTCGGTAACTACTTTAATGTCTCCGGTAACTACAATGTCACCGTGTTTAGTTTCAACCGCTAATCCCATCGCATCCGGAATCGAGTGGGTCACCGGGAAGGTACGGATTTTGATTTTACCTACGGTAAAAGTCTCGCCTTCTTTAACAATCTGCATATTTACCGGTTCCATATGAGGGAACTCTTCCTGGCGCTTGAGAATCATCAGAGAAGTTAGGTATTGGGTGTAAATTGGGGGATTGCCGATACGTTCAAGCACAAACGGAATACCACCAATGTGGTCGAGGTGACCGTGCGTAATAACCAAGCCCCGAATTTTATCCTTTCGCTCTTCGAGATACTGGGTGTTTGGAAGGATGTATTGAATACCCGGAGCATTACTGTCTTCTGACACGAAACCAAAACCGGCATCAATCACGATGATGTCATCTTTAGTTTCAATAATGTTCATGTTCCGGCCGATTTCTTCTACTCCAGACACGGTAATGATACGTACGGTGTCTTCGTCGAGAATCTCAGGCAGGACCGGGTTTTTATCATCAGTCACCGTCATACGGTGCGAAAGAGCCGGGCTCGTCATCGGGCGACGGTTATTGCCACCAGAACTACGTCGCTTGTTGGGGCGACCAGATTTTTTGGGAGCTCCCGTAGCTGGCGCTCCGGTGCGGGCACCTGTATGCGGTCGGCGAGGATGAGCGGGTCGAGGTGAAGCTGTGCCTGCAGTAGCGTGACCGGTAGTAGCAGTAGCGTGCGGAGTCGATGAAGACGCCGGACGAGGTCCGCGATTAGGTCGATTAAAGTAGCGTCGAGCGGGGCGAGCTCCTGGGGTTGAAGCACCGGCTGCCGGTCGAGGACTAGTGTTTGGTTGTTCGTTGTTCATAATTTTTGTCGTTACGGTAATTAATAATTTTTATTGAAAAAGTGGCCACAGCTTATCGGTATTCATGTTCCAATCGCCAATATTCATAAATCGTTCCTGTGGTTTACTGATGCGATCCATGGCGGGGGTTTTTATGTTGGCTTGGAGCACATACACGAGGTCAGGTACATACAGGAAGGCGGCCGGGGTTTCGCGTCCTAATATTTGGATAGCGTCTTTTGTTGCGGCGAGTTGGACTTCGGTACTGCTCGCAGTGCGCGCTTTTTCGAGAAGCGTATCAACTTCAATATTGGCGTACTGCGCAATGTTAAGGCCGGGATCTTCACGTTGTGAAGAGTGCCAAAACGGGTATAAATCTACGGCTCGGTTCATATCTAAACCAAACAACAAACTTTCAAAATCTCGGGGTCTAATCACGGCTTGTAATAAATCACTTTGTTCAAATTGTTCAATTGAAACGTCTACTCCCAGTTCTCGCCAGGCACGCGCAATAATTTCCGTAGTGGCTTCAAAAGCGGGCGTATTAGCGGTTTTTAAGGTGATAGCGAGCGTGCGCGTTTCGCCGTCAATACGTTTTTCCCAACCTCCGGTATTATTTTTTATCCAACCAGCCCGGGTGAGGATTGATTGAGCGGCCTCAAGTGGTGTACTGCTTGCATTGCCTCCAATTGATTGACTGCTAGATTCTACCGCAGGGTGATTACTTGGTACAGGTCCATTGATGGGGACACCAAATCCAGAGAGGGCAGAATCAACTAAAATGTCTCGATCAATGGCGGTCGTGAGCGCTAACCGAACGGCGGTATCGCGTAACACCGGGGTCCGGTTCTGGTTAAAAAACACTGCAAAGACACGAGGAAGCGGTTCAGTAATTAAACGATACTCCGCATTATTTATAAGCGATACTTCATTGGCTGAAGCTAATTGGGTAGTGCTGGTAATTTCTTTGTTAGTAAAGGCCTCGGTTAAATCTTCCTCATTTTGGTAAAAGTGCATTTCAACTTCATCAAGTTTCACTTCGTAGTTGTTGGTGAATTTTTTCAGGTAATACACATTAATAAGTCCGGCATCATTGCGGGTGATGGTATCAACCATAAAAGGTCCTGATCCGATAGGTTCAGTGTTTTTTAAACTAAAGGGAATTTGTTCGGTCGGGAGGGTGCTCCAAATATGTTTTGGTAAAATTCCAAGGGTAAAATTTTCAATAAAGGGAGCGTACGCTTGGGTGAGCACTATGTTAAGTTCGTATTCACCAATTTCTTCAACGGTCACATCAGCCCAATTTCCGCGCAGAGGACTTTTGAGGTCACCATCTTGAATCAGGGCAATCGTGTACGCTACGTCTCTTGCGGTTAGCGGCGTCTCATCATGGAAGCGAAGATTCTTTTTAATAATGACGTTATAGGTCTTCCCGTCGTCAGACACGGTGACACTTTCGGCAATATCGGGTACAAGTGTTCCTTCAGGGCTAATTTTCATTAACCCACTGTATATCAACGCCGACATATCAAGATCAGCCCGCGTCACGGCAAGCGCCGGGTTAACAAACCTTGGAATCCCAATCACACCTTCTTTAACAGTCCCACCATTTGATGGAGTGAGGGCC
>JAZKIJ010000011.1:34020-45192 GCA_040384905.1 Patescibacteria group bacterium | reverse complement strand
AGATCTTAAACGAGCTCCCAAATTATTCTGCGAAAGTATCAACATCGGGTACACCCCCGAGTTCTTTATAATGGCCTTAAGTTCAGGCAGTCAAAATCAAATTTACTCTCTAACCCCACAACACGCCAAGCGACTCCAGCAGTATATTACGCACCAGCTTAATGAGTACGAAAAGGAACATGGTTCAGTGAAAGCAGATTGGAGTCCGACAATCGTCAGCCCCGTACAAAGAGCTAATCCCCCAATGGAAGGGTCTTAGAAACTCCAAAACTAAGTGGATTGCGTTGTCGCTGCTACGGTACTTTTCCTTCCGCCGTACAAGAAGTACGTCTACAGAAAAAGTCCTTGCGACTCCTAGCACTACACTCAGTTTTGAAGTTTCTTTTGAGTTAATGTAAAATGCCTATCTGACATTTTCTTGCTTGAGTTTAAATTAACTCGTTTTCTAGATGTTTTAAAAGTGTTTGATTTATTTTTTAAGAGATTTTTACTTAAGTATAAAAATTGCTTTGATTGTTTTACTTATTGGGGAGTTGTGATATAAAATTGGTAGAAACATCCTTGTGGGGAGGTACATGATGTCGACTGCTCTTTGGACTATTGGTTTTATCGTGGTTGTCTTGCTGGTTCGGTTGATGATGAGACGAGTCGCACTGTCTCGGCTCTACTCCTCGAATCTGTTCAAGTTTTTGCAATCAGATGAATGGAAATCAATTCAAGACTGCTATGATGCCGGCTTTCGGAAGAAAAGCACAGCAAGGATACTGGAGTATTTCTACCAGCAGAAGCGGCTTGAAGTGCGGTTACCAGATCATAGGTTCAACTGCGAAGCTTGTGGCGTACATATTGCTGACCGAGTCATACGTGACCCAAATTTCAAATATGATGATCTCCCCAAAAATCTGACATTGGTGGAACTCAAAAAAATCATCTTTGAAACCTTTGAAGACACTATGTTCGATACCTACAATATGGGGTACTTTGAGTTTCGAACAGTTAACAGAGGAGGTCAGCCACGCCGTCAACCGCAAGAACGTTCTAAATTGAAGCGAGTTCTGGTCAATGCCTGACCCCAAAACAAAAGTGCGACCCCCCCCAGGGTCGCACTTAAATTTTATACACATTCCTCACCAAGATTACTTAAAAAATGCTAGCTTCAACTCGGACAGCTAATATACTCTACAGGATTTCTTAAAATCGATTAGATTCAAGGCGCGTGAGTAAAATAATTAGGAGACGTACTTATTGTACGTTGACGATTATTTTGCGAGCTGCAACGCAGAAGCTAACGATTTTTAGGAATTCTAGATTAGGAATTCGATTACATCACCATCTTTAACAATATACTCCTTCCCTTCCGTACGCATCTTCCCTTGTTCTTTCGCTACTGCTTTACTGCCTGCGGCTACTAAATCTTCAAAGGTAATGACTTGGGCGCGGATGTATTTTTTCTCAAAGTCAGTGTGAATGGCGGCAGCAGCACGTGGTCCGGTGCTACCAATCGGAACGGTCCAGGCACGAGTTTCTTTTTCACCGGTGGTGAAGTAACTCATAAGCCCTAAACGGTCGTAACAAGCGCGAATTAAGCTTCCTACCCCACTATCTTGCGCACCGTACTCTCTCCGAAAGTCATTTTTTTCATCTTCACTTAAGTCGCGAAGCTCGTGCTCCATCCCGGCATCTACCACTACATACTCACTGCCCGATTCTTCAAAAAATTCAACCAGATCTTGCCACCGACTATCGTTTTGTTCATCCAGGTTGAAGGCGTCAGTTTTTTTGTTGCAGATGTATAAAAACGGCTTCATCGTTAACAAGTGCAGGGCTTTTACGGCTTTGATTTCTTCTACCGTCATGGATAGTGTATTCGCCAGCTGACCTTCACGTAAATGTGGTAACAGCCGTACAAGCACATCACGTTCAAGGATGGCATCTTTGTCTCCCTTTTTCGCATCACGTTCAACATTCCCCAAACGCTTTTCTACGGTTTCGGTATCTGCAAATACCAATTCCAAGTTAATCACTTCAATATCACCCAACGGATCAACTCCTCCAGATACGTGGTGAATGTCACTATCTTCAAAAATACGTACCACTTGCGCAATCATGTCAGTCTCACGGATGTTAGCGAGGAATTTATTCCCCAGTCCTTCACCGGTTGAAGCTCCTTTGACCAACCCTGCAATATCCACAAACTCGACAACAGCTGGAATGATTTTGTCTGTTCCGGAAATCTTTGCCAAGGTGGCTAAACGACTATCTGGTACGGCAACCACACCCACGGTTGGGTCAATGGTCGCAAACGGGTAGTTTGCAATTAAAACCTCATTTTTAGTGAGGGCGGTAAAGAGCGTTGATTTACCAACGTTTGGGAGTCCAACAATTCCAACTGAAAGTGACATAGTATAAAAATGATTTAAGAAAGCGTGGCGGGAATAAACCAACCACGCTTCTGACACATGACCTGTCGAGTCTTGGGGGACATGGACGACAGAGCAAGCGTCAGGCCTGATTTATACCACACTAGTACCGATAATAAAAGTCTTATTAGAACAACGGCGCAACGTATTCACAGAATTCAATTTCTGAAACATCCTTTTCTAATTTTTCTGCAAAGTACGCTTTGACTGAGTCACGATTACCAATGGCATCAACTAATTTAGCCTCAACCGCTTTTTCTCCAATGACTGTACTACCGTCGGCGAGTTTGTTCACCTCTTCTTCCGAAAGATTTCGGTTCTTCGACACCAATTTCACAAACTCATTTTTAATTGTATCTAATTGTCCTTGGAAGTAGGTCCGATCTGATTCACTTAACGGTTTATTAGGGTCGCCAGCATCTTTGAACTCGCCCGTTGTTAAGGGGACATAGGTCAGTCCTTCTTCTTCGTTTTTCTTTGATTCTTCTACATATGACATTGTCACTCCAATACTCCCGACATCAGACATTGCTGAGGCAAAGATTCTATCAGCCGCGGAAGCCACCATATACCCACCTGAGGCACCAATATCACCAATTAACGCTACGTTTGGTAACTCAAGCGCACTAATCTGTTTGGCGATATCTTCGGCTGCAACTGGAGTACCGCCCGGTGAATTCACTTCAAAAAGCACGCCTTCAATAAATAGCTCATCCTCTGACACTAATTTCAAAAAATCTCGGACGTCTTTTGGGGTCACGGCAAATTCTGGATACAACGCGCCAGTGCCCCAAGGCATGATTACCCCTTCAATCGGCATCACCGCAATATTACATTCCCCATCACTTACTGAGCTATAGCCAAAACTAAAAAACATAATAATGGCACCAAGTAACACTAGCGTCAGGATTACTCCAAACACTTTTAACAACACACTCGCGAGTTCGCGTCCAAAAGATATAGTAGGCATTAAAAACGATTATACTATAGATACTACCAGTTAAGATAGGTTATCGTACACTGCAACGTCGTAGCGATACTCACCCACATCAAATACGGAATATTTATATAGGTTACCCAGGGAGCGTAGGGATAAATGACATACATCAGCCACACTAATGTTCCTAAAACTAAGAATATATCAATGGCTGCCAAAAGATTATTTTGTAGACCAAACTGAATGGGTGTAAAAATAGCGTTAAAAAATAAATTGAGCACAAACGGAGCCGCTACCCACAACGGAATGTCTCCTTGATAGATTTTATAAAACACATACCCAAAGGAAATGGCTATAAGCGTGTACAGTACCGACCAAATTGGACCAAATACCCAGGTTGGTGGTGCCCACTCCGGTTTAATTAAGGTCGCGTACCATTGTTGTGTATTCATAGTGCTAGTATATCACGGCGGAAATTTCAAAAATTAAAAACGGGCGCCTCTTGTAGGAAGAAGCGCCCGTCAAATTGTTTAGTAGTACACCACCCTGCGTCCGCGACTCTGTTTGTAGGTGAAGTACATGTCCCAACCGTGTTGAAACTGGTAGATCTTCACCCGACCGTGACGATAGGAATCGTATTCGCCACGATCACGGATAGCTGTCATGGGAACGTACGAACAGCCAGCCGGCATGTCCATTCCTTCCCGATGGTTGTCGAGGTAATCGTACAGGCCAGCCATCGTCGTGCACGCGAGAACCGATTCACCTCGCGGAAACATTTTCTGCGCCCGCGATGGCTTGTTCGAGTAGACGGTCGTTGTCTCGATGTAGACATCGCCCACACATCCCGACAGCGCCAACATTATTAGTAGAAAGAGAACTTTCATCACCATTTCCTCCAATAAATCCAATCAATATAATACATCAAATATCAAAAAAGTCAACCAATTGGCTGACTTTTTCTACTTATATTCCCTTTCGTCCCATCACTTCCATCTCTCTGAGCCACTTCTCTCGACAGATACCATCTACCTTTTCACAGGGCCCGTAGGCAGAAACTGCAGTGCGCAATCCAGCAAACTCGAGGATTCCGTATTGAATTTCATTGGTAAAGTCACCAAAGTTCCACCAGGTCTTAAACGGAGAGTGCGAACCAGACAAAATAATCACCCGAGCCGTTCGTCCTTTAAGGTGTTTTTCAATACGCTTGGTTTCTTTATTAAAATTAAACGCAAAACCTGGTAACCAAAAACGATCAAACAAGCCTTTAAGAATAGCTGGCATCGTACACCACCAGTTCGGGTAGACAATCATAATGTGATCAGCGTCGCGAAATTTGTTTTGCAAATCAAGCAAATCTGGTTCCAAGTGTTGAATCTCTTTGTACCCTTTGTGCAAAATGGGGTCAAAATTAAGTTCACCAATATTAACCCGCACCACAGTGTGTCCCGCATCTTCAGCTCCGGCTTGATAATGATCTGCTGCATTCCCACTAAACGAATCTTTGTCCGGGTGCCCACACAACACGAGAATTTTCTTTGACATAATTAAACCAAGTATAACGCAACAGTGCGCAGACAAAGTCCACACACTGTTGATTACTCAATATTTTTATTTTGAAATTTTTAAAATGTATCAGAGGTTCAAAACATGAAGTCAATATTCATTCCAAAATTTTAAGTTACAAACTAGACATTTAGAACTGGATGAAATACAAGTGAGAAGTGACTCAATGTCACTTCGCAAGTCTCATTGAGGGATTTTGAAAAAATACCCAATTAGTGGACAGCTTCTGTAAGAAGACCAAATAAAATGATGCGAGTCGTACTTTTGAACATTTCAATATCACAATCACCGTTAGACGTTCATAAAATGAAATCAGTCCTAGGCGTGCTAGAAAAATTGTTTGAGGCGTATGTCTATACGTTGAAAATAACTTTTTGACGCACAACAACGGAATGATTCATTTTTGGACGTCTACCTGCGGATAGATCCATTTGGGTTGAATTTGCCTTGAGTGCCAAGTTGCATCTTCATCATCTTCTCCTTCATTTCTGGTGTCATGGCACCCATGATTTCTTGCTGGTACTTGGGTAAAACCTTCATGGCTGCTGCCATTTGGTTATTACCGTTACTTTTAAGCTCGGCTTGCATTTCTTTGGCGATTTTTTCGAACAAAGCCGGGTCTTTTTCCAACATGGTCATGATCATTTCTTGTTGATCGGCCGGCACATTCTTCATTTGTGACTGAATCACCTTCTTTACTGCAAAATTTTTTATTTTTCCAAACATATAGTCAGAATTTTACCATACTCTCTTTATTATTTCAGAAAATCGTTAGTATGGACAAATGAGTAAAAAAGTGTTATTATTCCGCCATTATTCAATAGTAGTTATATGTATGGCATTTTTGAGCAACTTATTTGACCGAACGATTACTTTTATTAGTTTTATAGTTTTTGGTGTGTTATTTAAGACACTTCTACGAACTGCTATCACATTATTGGTGGTAGCGTTTGCGGTGTACTTTCTTTTCTTTGCTGGAGAGGCAGTAACTGATGAACAAACAGCGGAAACGAAACTCCCGACCGTAGTGGTTGAGAGTGCGGCCAATACCAGTGGCGACAGTACCTTTACGGCTGTTGGAACACTGCAAGCTGTATCTGAAGCTAAACTCCAAACGGAGTCAGGTGGACGAATTATCGGTGTTTACACTGAACTTGGTGCCAATGTGCGAGCGGGCTCTATTATTGCACGTCTGGAAGGGTCATCTGAAAGCGCACAGCTCTTGCAAGCGCAAGGAGCGTATGAAGCAGCGATTGCTGGTTCTGCTCAAGGTGATGTAGGAAAAAATGAAGCTGAAAATGCCAAACGTGCTGCCCAAAACGCTGCAGTAACTACGTACAAAAATGCCTACACGTCTGTCTCGGGCGTAGTATTTACCTCACTTGATAAATTCTTTGCCAATCCAAACTCACAAGTTCCTGGAGTACGTATTAGTAAGGCCAATACATCGTTCCAAAATATGGAACGAGTGAACCTGCAAACTACCCTTCCCGCCTGGCAATCAAAAGCCAACTCGCTCACAACTACTAGTAACCTTAACGGCGCTTTAACTGAAGCTGAAATAACTACAAAGAAAGTATTGGCTATGGTTGATGATTTTATCATCGGCTTTAACAATGAAGACGCAAACATCCAATACACTGCCGCTGATTATATTCGCTTTACTAGTGAATTTAATGCACTGCGTGGTCAACTCGTAGGGATTCTGTCGAGTATAGATGCTGCTCGTACTGGCCTCGCTAATGCCGACGAAGCTATCAAGCGAGCATCAATTGCAGGTTCAGGCAGTCAGGTATCAAGTGCCGACGCTCAAATCAAAATTGCCCTTGGTTCACTTCGAGCTGCTCAAGCTAACTATGAAAAAACTTTGGTTCGCTCACCAATTAACGGTGTGGTAAACGCGCTCTACCTAAAAACAGGTGAATACGCTGCGCCTTCTGCGCCAGCGGCTATTATTGCAAACAACAACCAAGGTCTTGAAGTCTCAACTTCAGTCAGTCAAGAAGAAAGTGCGCTCATTAAAATCGGCGATCAAGTTCGCATTGATAAAGTAGCCAACGGTACAATCGCAGCCATTGGTGGCTCGATTGACCCAACGACGGGTAAAGTAGCAGTTAAAATTAGTGTCGACGAAAACAACACCCTACAAAACGGTTCAACTGTTTCAGTAGTATTCACGACAGCGACAAGTTCAGATACCTCTGAAGTGAGTATCCCCCTCTCTGCAGTTAAAATGACTGGTAGTGGTCCGATTGTGTTCACTGTTGATGCTGACACCAATACTCTCATTTCAAACCCTGTCGTTCTCGGAAACATCCGTGGTGATGTGGTGGTAGTAACTGAGGGAATCAACCGCGATACTCCAATCGTTACTGATGGACGTGGACTTAAAGAAGGAGCGGAAGTAACAATCGAAACTAAATAAATATGCATTCTCTCTGGTTATTTTTTCTCCATAAGCGAGAATTTAGTATTTTGTTGATGCTTGCCCTGATTGGGTTGGGTGCCTATGCCGCTATTATTATTCCTAAAGAATCATTTCCTGAAGTAATCGTGCCGGTTGGTATTGTAACGACAGTCTATCCTGGTGCTTCAGCGGCTGATATCGAGGAATTGATTACCAACAAGCTCGAAGACGCGATAGCCAACGTCGAAGACATCGAAAACTTGACCTCATCATCACGTGATGATGTTTCAACGATTAACGTTGAGTTCGCGGCAAGTGCTGACATTGATAAATCAATTCAAAAATTAAAAGACGCAGTTGATAGTGCTAAAAGTGAACTACCAAGTGATGCAAATGATCCGTTTGTATCGGAAGTAGACTTTTCGAACCAGCCAATTTTGATTGTAGCAATTTCGTCTGACCTCTCACCTACCGCCTTTACCGCGCTCGGTGAAGACATTAAAGATGAACTTACTACTATTAACGGAGTGTCTGAAGTGCAGATTTCAGGAACTCGCGCCCGACAAATCCAAGTCCTCGTTAAAGAAGAGGCGTTAACTGGTTTTGGTATTAGTATCAACGAAGTTACTCAAGCGCTTGGCCAAGCCAACCTTACCGTACCCGTTGGAACTGTATCAACCGAAGGGATTGAATACGCGGTTCGTTTTGAAGGCAAGCTTAATACCGTCGAAGATATTAAAAGTGTGCCGGTTAAATCAAACAACGGCCAAGTGATTTACATTCGTGACCTTGCGGACGTTACTGATGGAGTAAGTCGTGAATCATCTATTTCACGCGTCTCGGTTGATGGTGTGCCATCTGAAACGTCAATGACGTTAACTATTTACAAAAAAGCCGGCGGGGATGTTACCGACGTGACCGACCCGGTACTGGCCAAAATTGAAGAACTCAAAAAAGATGAGGGATTACTCAGTGACTCGCAAGTTCTCGTAGTATTTGACCAAGGCAAGCAAGTCCGGAAAGACCTTTCTGAATTGATTAAAGCCGGTCTTGAAACTGTAGTGCTTGTAGTACTTGTGCTCTTGCTCACGATTGGATGGCGCGAATCATTGGTAGCGGCGCTGTCTATTCCGCTTTCATTTGTGATTGCCTTTATTGGTCTCTATGTGTCGGGGAATACCATTAACTTTATTTCGCTGTTTGCGTTGATTCTCTCGGTTGGTATTCTGGTGGACTCGGGAATTGTAGTAACGGAAGCGATTCACACGCGACTCCGCAAAACGGGTAACGCTATGCAAGCTGCCGAACGATCAATTCGTGAATACGCCTGGCCATTAATCGCCGGAACCATGACGACTGTAGCGGTGTTTGCTCCCCTCTTTTTCCTCTCGGGAGTAACCGGTGAATTTATTTCATCTATTCCGTTTACGATTATCTTCGTGTTGATTGCGTCTATCTTTGTGGCATTAGGTCTCGTGCCGTTGATTGCGATTTACCTTACGAGCAACGCGCATTCAAACCGCTTTGAAGAAAAGCAGGAAGAATACACCGAAAAAGCGCAACTCTGGTACCGGACTAAATTGGTTAATTTCCTTAAGAGTAAAGTGCAACAACGCGTTTTGTTATGGAGTTTGTTCCTAGGCTTGATTTTTGCCTTTGCTCTGCCAGCAACAGGATTACTTAAAGTAATCTTTTTCCCACCAGAAAACGTAGATGCGCTCTATATTGAGATTGAAACCGCTCAAGGTACACCGGTGACCGATACTGACTTAGTAGTACGTGAAGTGGAAGAAATCCTCTATGATAAAGAGTACATTCAATCATTTACCACAACAGCTGGTTCAGGTTCTGCCTTTACCGGCAGTACTAACGCAGGTGGAAAATTTGCGAATATTACCGTTGAACTCAAACCAGAACGAGAGCAATCTAGTATTGATCTCGCGGTTGAACTCCGAAAAGAATTTGCCGACGTCAAAGGTGGTACCGTTAAAATTGTAGAACAACAAAACGGTCCCCCAACCGGAGCGCCGGTGTTTATCAAACTTAGTGGTGAAAGTCTCGCTGACCTACTCCTCGTTTCTGACCGCGCTGAAGAACTTCTTAAAGATATCGAGGGTACACGCGATGTAGAAGCCAGTAGTAAAAGTAACGCCACTGAATTTGTTCTCACTATCGACAAGGGTAAAGCAAGCACCTTGGGTGTTCCCCCTTCAGCAGTCGGTGGTGTACTGCGTAGTGCAGTATTTGGGGTTGAAGCTACTACCATCAACCAGGAAGGTGAAGATATTGATGTTATTGTTCGATTAGGTGTTGACCGCAACACCCTTGATAGTTCAGCGACGCCAAAAATTACCATTGATACGTTGCGTAACCTAACCGTTACTTCAATTCGTGGTGAAAGTGTTCCCCTGAGTAGTATAACCGCCGAAACCTTAGCTTCAGCCAACGCCGCGATTAATCACGAAGACAAAAAGCGTCAAGTGACCGTCGGAGCCTTCACCGAAGAAGGAGTGGTAGCTGGTGAAGTTGTAAATCAATTTAAAGCCCGCGTTGGAGAACTAGAAGCTCCAGCAGGTGTAGAGATTGGGTACGGTGGTGAAGCGGAAAACGTAAACCAATCATTTACCGAAATGTTTATCGCGCTCGCTGTGGGGTTACTCTTGATGCTGGCGATTCTCGTACTGTCATTTAACTCAATTCGTTACTCTCTATACTTATTGCTTGTCGTTCCCTATTCACTCATTGGAGTGTTTGCCGGGCTCGCCATGACAGGTTTAGCGCTTTCCTTCACCTCCCTCTTAGGAGTGATTGCCCTAGCGGGAGTTATCATCAATCACAACATCATTTTGATGGACTCGATGATTACGCATAAGGGAGCGCAAAAGGAAGATGAGTCTCTTATTGACCAAGTTGCTGACGCTTCTGTATCACGATTCCGTCCGATTATGCTCACCACTATCACAACGGTAGTTGGTATGATTCCATTATCACGGATTTCTGACTTCTGGAGCCCGCTTGCATTTGCGATTATGTTCGGACTAACCTTTGCGATGATTCTGACGCTAGTACTCGTGCCAACCCTGTACTACCGAAATGAATTAGCAAAACAAAACCCAGTAAAGAAACAATGGTTCTTCATCCGCTGGCCAAAGTACCTCTACCAAAAGGTTCAAGGTCGAAACATAACGACCGTCTAACAATTAAAAAACCGCCGGCAATCGCCGGCGGTTTTTTGTATGTACAGTTTATTTTTTAAGGTACTTCATCACTCCGTTTACAACCAATAAAGCAACAACCAGTGCTGTACCATACCACACCAAGAACATACTCATAGTTATGTTCATGTCGAGCATCCCAACCACGGTAGTGAGGATTCCTAATGTATACCAACTCCCCGCTTGAATGCCCGGCCCCATGGTGCTCGGCATAATGCGCTTGGTCATGAGGATGGAATTGAGTAACAACACAAAAGCTACGAGTAATTGCGCCCAGAGGTAGGTAGCCACTGAAGCTACGTCAACCGTTGAGAGAGCTGATAGAATCAAATACGTGGTGGTAACAAAAATTAATGCTAACGCCACCTTTAACACCACATACACTACTCCCATCATCTTTCGTTCATCGGGATCAATTTTTCCATCCGCAATCGCTACAAAAAAATTACTAATAGCTAGTGTCGAACCTCCCATCCCTAACGCAATTCCCGTCCCCTGCAATATAATTGCCAGCATAATTAACAGTTCCATAGCTATATAGTAGCCTACACCAAGCTCCCCCGTGTTGCCTCACTGTTTATTACCTGAATTTGGTATACTAAAGTATCACTATGACACACTACAAAC
>JAZKIJ010000011.1:19413-34010 GCA_040384905.1 Patescibacteria group bacterium | reverse complement strand
GGACATGACCATCGCACCCTCACGGCAACCGATACTGCCCGAGATGTTTGAGTTACTCAGTAACGCCACCCAAGACATCGTAATTGTCTCCGGCCAAGAAGTATCAAAAATTCAATGGCAAAGTAATAACCTACCCGCTATTGTGCTCGGGCAAAATGGAAACCACGCGATTGATATGAATGGCAACGAACTCTGGAATATTCCGCTTGAACCGCATCATCGTGATCAGATACTCGACCATATAAGTGAAATTGTTGAACTGCTTGATCATGAACTCAATCACGACTGGAACCCGATTGAAGACCGTGGGGCCCAGATTACTTTTAGTCCGGTTGGTAACACCGCACCGGTAGAGGTCAAAAAAACCTACGACCCCGACCGTAAAAAACGAGAGTCACTACTCGCTCAAATTCCCTTTGCGTCTGAAGACCTGATTGTAAAAATCGGTGGCTCGACTAGTCTCGACTATATTCACAAAGACCGCCATAAAGGAACTAACGTGCAAAAATTAATTGATTGGATGGGCTGGAACAAAGACGAATGTATTTACTACGGGGATGGTCTCTTCCCTGGCGGTAACGACGAAGCCGTTATCGGCGTGATTGATACCGTACTGGTGGAAGACCATATTGATACCTATAATCGCCTGAAGAAACTCCTTGCTACCACCTAAGAACAGTCCGTATCTTTACCAGCTAGAGAATGGGTGTAGACTATTATCAGAATGCAAACAAAGGAGGGACACGACCATGAAAGTAGTTCTTGCCGCTCTTGCGCTCACCTGTTCCTTGCTGTTTTCTCTGCCTACTCGGGCAGAAGAAACACTCAACAAGCTCCATCTCATTATCTCTTGGGATATGAGTGGGAGTATGCGTACCAACGGACCCGTTGACTGGACTCGGGCCGGTGCTGACTTCTTTAACGAGTATTTTTCCAACTACCATCATCGATGCCAGGTAGTAACGGTAGATATGATATCGTGGGGACTGCAGTCACTGCCTCCGGTTCATATCGAGCTGAAGTCGCGCGACGAAAGCGACTTGCTCGCTGACTACGCGAGTAAACTCACCCGCTTCAAGCATGACGGCACTAGTCCCCGCGTTGGAATGCTGTATGCTAATAGCTATGTTGCTCCGGGGTATAACAAAACGGTCATTCTCTTCGTCAGTGACTCTAACATAAACGGTGAAGGCAATTCCGAACTTTGGCACCTCGTTGAACCAACTACCGAGTTCTACGGGATTTCGTTGAGCGATAGTCTGTCTCGCAACTATGTGGCGAACCACATTGTCCCGCAACACGGAAGACATTTCCACGCTGAGACCGAAAGTCACTTCCGGGACATCCTGACAATGATCCTCGACGACCTTGGACAAGATAATTGCCCGACCAGTTAACACTACCGCACCCCATGTCTTCCTGGGGTGCGGTTTTAACGCTTAGCAAAAACAATAGACAATACTGAATTTAGTTGTACTATATCACCAAACAGTTCACCCCAGAATCAGGAGTTTAAAATGCCAAAAGACGAAACCTCATACGGAGGTATCATGGAAGCAATGCTGGCTCGGCGGACCGTCATTCTCAGTGACGAAATCAACCATTCCAGTATCGCTGAATTGCGACATAATCTTCTTCAGCTTCAAACCTACTCAAACGACTCGATCACCCTGATAATTGACAGCGGTGGTGGATGTCTCGAAGCGTCACTTAGTCTGTGTGATTTTATGGCTACGGTTATGACGGCACCAATAAGAGGCGTAGCCATGGGAAGATGTGGTTCGGCTGCAACCTTTATCATGCTGCATTGTGACGAACGTGTCGGTACGCTCTACTCCCGGTTTCTGGTACATTCCGGTACTCGGAGCAAGATCACGGTTCCTATCAACAACACCACTGATCAACATTTCAAACAATTGCAACGCGAATTAAATGCGACCGAAAAGATGGTGCTGCAACTCTATATAGAAAAGCTGACACCAAAAACCTGGACCAAAGAGATTTCGAACGATGATAGAAAAAAGTTCGTGCGCGATGTTACTGCACGTGGTGACCAGCGCTTTGATGAGTGGTTGTCGGTTCAAGAAGCTATCGACATCGGACTAATCGAATCTGTAGTTACCGGAAAACTCGGAATTTTTCCGAACTAGAAAAGATGAACCCTCGCCAGTGATGGCGGGGGTTTTTTATACTGTTCGAGGAGTGATTTAAAAGTTAGAGATTTTCGTGGTCACGAGTTACTATTTATAATTGTTCAAGGTTCACCCTAGCGGACTTGGTGTCAGCTCACTAAGTAAAATTGTTCGCCTTACGGCTCCAATTGTACTAAGTGGCTCCTACCCGGACTCGACTGTCGCAGAGCGACATGTCTCCGTCTTTCAAGTCCGCCCGCAATGTGCGCAGGCACATTGCTTAGGGTCCACGTACAAAAAATGCCACTCGCAAGTGGCTTTATTGTAAACGTGGACCCTAGCGGACTTGAACCGCTCACCTCTTCCATGCCATGGAAGCGCTCTACCGGATGAGCTAAGGGCCCGAAATTGGACTGGCTGATTATAGCGGTTTGTGTTCATACAAGCAAGAAAAATAAGGATACCCTGCTGGGTATCCTTATTTTTCATTTTTAATAAATAAATTAACGTACAATAACTTTGTCACCGACTACTTGGTAGTCGTCAGCGGATTCGAGTAACATAACTCCACTGCGCATATGAATGTTTGGAGCAGTTGCAATTGCAGTCTGCCAATCATTTGCAGTAACTGATTTAACATCTCCCGCTGCATCTACATAGGCGTACGTAGCCGCTTGTGCAGATTGAGCGTATACAACGAAAGCAAACATCAATACTACAAGTGCGATAATAGGAACGATAACTGGTAGTACATAATTTGATAGCGTTTTCATAGATTTAAATATTATTTAATAGAAATCAGGTCAATACGGATTCAACTATGTGTATTTTGATACATACTGAAATCATGCATTGCCCCACAATGTTATTATATTATAATAACAAATATTTGAAAAGACCTGTTATGAACTATTTGTTAATAGCGCTAGGCTACCTTTTTCGCTGCTCGTTTGGCCACCGTTGCCTTTTTACTCACCTTCTTTTTAGCTTTAGCCTTCTCAATTGCTGGGGTAATTTTCTTTGGCTTGCGCACTTTAATTACGACATCCTCCCCTGCTTCTTCAACGGGCTTAGTACCAACAATTGGTAACGCTTCAACGAGTTTTTCAGACGCTTTAATCAGCGCTAGAATTTGATTTACCTTCTCTTCTACAACACCAAGTTGCTTAACAAGTAGTTTGTAGTCAGGCGGGATAAAAGCAGCGGGGCTTGGTCGCTCCATGGTGCGTCCTACCATTTCGTTTGGAGTAAATCGATCTCGAGTAGTGTTGCTGTTTGTTGGGGCTTCATTTTTAGCGGCGAAACAATCACGACACAGTACGGGCTTCTTGCCATCAGGACGGAACGGTACTTCACATGACTTACCACAGGTAGTACAGGTAGCATTGTATAGAGTCACATCTTTCTTCTCTCGATCATTAGAGAATGACGGTCGATTATTACCAAATGAAGGGCGTCCAGCACCTTCAAAACGCTTCTTAGGCGCATATTTACCCGCATCACTAAAGGGACGTCCACCAAGATCTGGTTTGCGATTACGTAAACCGCCTGGTTCAAAGTTTTTCATATACCAAGATTATATCACGAAAAACAAATAATTCAACCCCATAACACTTTTTCTAAATCAATAAGGTGTTTCTTAAAATTAGTCATATACAAGGCGGACAAGAAAAAAGACGCAAGTGGGGTGCCTACCCAGCGCGCGTCTTTTTTCGCAGGCCAACGCAGTAGATGGCAATTTTTAGGAACACCTAGGAGCGACCTTCTTTATCTAGGACAAATCTCACTACTTGTATTACATAAACCGCAATAAACAAATAAATAATTGCATCCCCTATCGGCTTCATGTATGTCTCGACTATCGAATAGTCACTTAAAGCAAAGTATCCAATACTCATTAAGGCCGTGTTCCAGATAATCAATCCCGCGAGTGAATACGCCACAAACTTTTTAAAATTCATCCGCACACTTCCAGCCGGGATAGAAATCACCGATCGCACGCCAGGAATCATTCGACCAAAAAATACAGCCGGAATTTCATACTTCACAAAGTAATCCGTTGCTTTATGAAAATCTTTTCCGGAAATCGCCACGTATCCCCCGTACTTACGAAAGAATTTCTCGAGCTTAGCCGCCGGTGCAAACCACCCTAAGGCAAACCAAAACAATGTACCCAAAAATGAACCAATACTGGCGGTAATTAGCGCAAGGACAAAGTTCAGTTCCCCCTTAGCCACCGAGTGACCCACAAACGGTAATACTACCTCTGACGGAATGGGCGGAAAGATATTTTCAGCCACCATTAAAATAAACACACCCCAATATCCATTTTGGGATATAAAATTAATTACTGCTTCAGCCATATAGTTAATACAGTATACAAGTCCTATCAGTATCTAACAAATAACAAGCAATCCCAACCCAAATACAGGAAAGGCCAGGGTCTTATACCTGGCCTTGTCTTTTTAGAATTATTGAACTCAAGACAGTTAATCGTTTTTTGCGTTGCAGTGCTAGCTGCTCCCTAAACCTAGCACGCGTAGGCAGTTGGTTCTTGGGATGAAGCATCAATTCAGTATCCCACACTTCTTGGTAGAGCAATTTCACTTCTTCCTCTGAGAACGTATGCCACAAATCACGAATGACTTGATTGGTGAGTACATCTGCAATCACTTTCTCAAAAAGCAGGTGATTTGAATTTTGTCGAAGATAGTTACACAATTTGCAGGCAATAACTATATTCTCAAAATTAAAGTCTCCACCGTAACATTGAGGAATCACATGATCAAAGGTAGCGTATTGCTGAACGTCTACCCTCTCAGAAACTTCCACTATGTACTTACAGTAACAGCATCTCCAGTTTCGACTCTCACAAAAATTAATTTTGGTCTTGGTTCTTTTTGTGATTCTAATGTCAAAGTAGCCAATACTCATTATGTACCCCTTTTTTTGTTAATTTGTTCTTTTGGTAAAATACCATTTTTTAGGTATTTGTCTAGACATGCAAAAAGGCCAAGGAGTAATCCCTGGCCTTTGGTTCGATTCAGTTTTTATTCTGTGAAAATGTAAACAAAATCAATTTTGGTTCGCGAGAATGCATTCTGCGCGGGTGGTATGGACATAGCCGTACCGATCAATGTAGTACACGTTAGTCTTCTGCATGTTTTTCTCCTTGGTTATAAAAACCCAAGGAGACACCTTTACCTTACATAATATATAGGTCGTTTCAAATCGAAAGAACTGCCTCCTCAGATCTGTATTTAACAACACTATAGACTTTTTTGCAAGCCAAAGAAAACCGCGCCAGTTGTTGGCGCGGGTTATTCATAATTATATTTATTTGACCAATCTCAGATGTGCAGGCCCGTCTTTGATCACGGCCGTCATTGCCGGTGGAACCGGATCGATGTACCGTGCCCACTTTTTCACGTGCCCTTGATGGAATTCAGAAATGGCATGCAGACCAGTCAATCTCCAGCCGTCGGCGTAGTCTTGGGTTTTTTCAAATTCACCGTCGAAGTAATCGCACACACTTTTTTCGCTTGCGCTAGCCGTGGTAAAAATTGTCACCATGTGTGAACGGAGAGGATACTTTTTTCTATCCGTTTTCTCTTTAACGGTTTTGGCTATTGGTCTCGAAATGGTATATACCGTCATACCCTATCCTTTCGCTTATAAGCAACTTTCTGCAGATAGAGTATCGTGCAGATAATAATTGTCAATCATTGAGGCAATGATGTGTCACTACTGAACAATTACAATACTTTAATCATCAGAAGTCGGTGCACCAGCCACATCATCCTGCTGCTGCTTCTTTCGTTCTTCAGCATCGGGGTCATCAGTACCGGAAATAGAAGCTACAGCTACCCGACGATTCACGTGTGGAATCCGGGGAATAATAATGGACGCAAACGTCGCCACCACGGCTATTTGGTAGTATCCAAATCCAATCGCCATACCAATAGCGCCCGCAAACCATATACTCGCTGCAGTGGTCAAATTTCGCACCGTGAGGCCATCTTTTAAAATCAGTCCGGCTCCTAGGAACCCAATACCCGACACTACCTGGGCCGCGATTCGTGATTGTGACGCCGGATCAACCGTCATCGACATAAATGTAAACAACATCGCCCCTGAAATCACAAACGAGTGCGTACTAATCCCCGCATCCTTCCCCCGCGATTCCCGCTCAATCCCAATCAAAGTCCCCAAAACAATAGCAATAAACAAATCAAACGAAAACGTAACGGTAGTCGGGTCGATATAAATAAGCGAAGACAAATTTTCTAACATAGGGTGATTTTATAGCAGAAATTTAGAATTCACACAAATATATATTATTTATGTTGATTGATAAATAACACTGTAAATCTTAAATGTAATATAAATATCTTTGATTTACTTTCCACACAAATGGCCGTCAAATAGACGGCCATTGTTGATTATGTATTATATTTAAGTTTACTTTAATAAATTTTCAATAATTTGTTCTACGACTATAAGTGGTTGAGCACCCTGCATCTTTCCCATCTCTCCATTTTTAAAGAAGTATGACTGTGGAGCTCCCGTGACTGAAAGAGCAGTTCCTTCTTTAATATCTGCTAGTACAGCTAATTCAGCTTCATTAGAATTGCGACAAGCCTCAAATAAGGCCGCTTGTACCCCCGCTGATTGCGCGTAGGTTGAAAGCTTGCTCATGTCAGTCCGGTCGTTTAATCCACGTAAATTAAACACTGAATCTGTAAATTGGTAGAACGCAGCATCTCCTCCCACCCGACCTGCACATTCAGCGGCGATAGATAACTTTTTAGAGTTTGGAAAAAGTTGCTCTAGTGGGTAATGCCGGTAAGTGATCGAAACATCTGGATACCTATTAACTATAGTATTTAGAGTTGAATGAAATGACTTGCAGAATGGACAGTCAAAATCAGTATAGGTAATAAGTTTAATTTTCGCGTCAGCTGCACCCTTGGTGTAATCAGCAGCAGTAACTGGTGAAGGCTCTTCTAATTCAATATTAGCTTTTTCATTTGCAGTGATTAATGCTAATTGCTCTTGTAGATATACCAACTGCTTTAAAAGTGTCGTAAGTAAAGTCGCACGCGCCTCAGGGGACAACGAAGAGAAATCTGGAGCAGCTGCAGCAACCGGTTGAACTGTTGATCCTAGTAAAACAAACGCAAGCATCCCTGCAATAACTATTTTTTTAAATGATTTCATATGTGTAGTATATCGTATCAAATTATTGAATATTATATTTATTAATTTAACTTTTTGGAGTGTTGTAAAATATCCAATCACAAAAAATTCAAAAAAGCCTAGATTACCCAATAGCGAATAGATATATATTTACAGTAACGAACGTAAAGAGTGAAAAACTAGAAACAGTAAACAAAACCAAACCTGCCAAACGCGATGTCTTTGTAGCTACTTCAGTTTCTTTCAAAGACTTATATGCATACACCATAGACATAATGAGCAGTGCTGCGATCAGTAAAAAATATATTACGATTGCTACATATGTGATTGAGCCTAACAGGGCGTAATTAGTTTGAGCTGAAACGTACTCATCTATAGCAATTCCGGCCTGGTTTTCTGTAATAAATTGTAAATCAAAATAGCGACCTACGATAAAAGATAAAACAAACGATCCTGTACTTATAATTAAGTTTCTGTATTTCATATGGATATTTTAAATTACTGTTTGACTATAAACTTATAAAAAGTGCCCTAGAAACTAGTAATTTTTTTAATTGCTCGGGCAATTTTTATGGCTTCAGTGTCAACTGAATAATTTGTTACATGCATCGTATGAAATCCATCATCATCTGATCGGTGATCTCTTTCAAAATCTGTTTGGATTTGAACAGCCGAGGTATAGTGCTGACTCCCATCTACTTCAATGTACAGTTTTGCTTTTGGGACGTATATATCAACACATTTGTGTCCATCAGGATGCTCCAAATATGCTTCTACACCCACTTGCAAGAGTGCAGCATGTAGAGCAATAGCGTGTTTAGTGGGTGCTGAACATTTATTCATAACTATGTATTTAAACAATCTTATTTAATTACAACATAGTTTTTTGGAAATTAAGGTCCGTGTCCCCAATTTCGACATTGATTTTATTTCTTTATAATTTTTTTTTGGACATTATCGTAAATATAGTTCACGACCTCACCTTTAATGATTAAGTCAATTGCTTTGTCAATTACACTAATTGGAGCGATAAACCATTCTTTAGGTAAATAATTTTTTCCATTGCTGTCGGTAATTTCTACGTCAAGACACACTTCATTAAAGAACCTGTGAATCAATCTTTCAAATCTTTGTGGGTTCATATTAAAACAT
Organism: Patescibacteria group bacterium; assembly: GCA_040384905.1. Classification (GTDB taxonomy): domain Bacteria; phylum Patescibacteriota; class Minisyncoccia; order Phycocordibacterales; family UBA918; genus OLB19. The sequence goes on along the minus strand of JAZKIJ010000011.1, from coordinate 25,527 downwards.
CTGTATGTAGCTACGATTGATACTGGTGCCATCATATATGTCGGGTCTTGCTCTGCATTTTTTATTCGCTCTTCGACGCTGGAAGTTGAGAAACCAACCTTAAAAAGATTTTTTGTAGTGGCAATTCTAGGATTATTACTTTGTGACTTTAATACATAGATGTATCCAGTCTCAGAGTCCTCGTTGTCAATACTAGGCATGTTTTCATTATTTTTCACCGCATAACCAGAATCTGACAGACGTTTTCCTAATGAACGTAAAAGGGCGTTTGATTCCGTTCCATTTTCGTAGATGCAACGAGTTCGTCTATTTATTTTCTGGCTATTTCCACGGTACGGATCATAAATTTCCTCAAGGTATATAAGAACGCCACTTAGTACAAAGAAGTCACCCTGTTTCATCTCGCTTTCAACAAATGTAGCAAGCTTTTTAGTCCCACTTTTTAGATCACGCTGAACTTGTGCAAATAAGTGCTCGAACCAGCTCTCTCTTTGGTGACCCTTTTGATAATCTAAATAAATTAATAATATGTAATCATTTTTTTGATTATACTGAATTTAAAGGAACGTACTGCCACAGCACATACCCTGTAGCCACATTTTGCATAATAATCAATGGAATTCCTACCTGGAAGTACCATTTTCGGGTTTTGTGACGCAGGAGGATCATGGCTGTGTAGATGCCTAGGCTACCGCCTGCAGCGGCTAGAAAGAATAATACGCCCTCTGGGGTGCGTTCTATGTTGCCACCGGCTATGGATTTTTGTTTGTCGTTGGCCATGACGAAAAAGGCAAAGATGTTTATGACGGCTAGGATTGCTATCAAAATTTGTTCGATGGGCATAGGTTAAGATAACTTCACACTATCGCTTACTAAGGGCTTTAGGTATTGTTGGTATCTCGCATCAGTAAGGGTTAGTTTGTAGTTGATGCGGTTGATGATAATTTTGTAAGTTTTGCCGGCTTTGCCGCGGATCGTGGTTTGGATGCGGAAGGTGGCGGTTTTGGTGGCAGGTATTTTGGCGAATAGCAAAGTGCCGAGAGTTACTTGGGAGACGGCTTCACCGCGCACGGTGACGTCGGCTGTGGTTATTACTCCTTCACCGGTACCTTCGATTTGGTACATGAAGCCGGTTGGTTTTTTGCCGGAAGCTATTGAGAGCGGGAGAAATACATCGGATTTTTTGGCAGTGATTTCTACTGTAATCAGAAACTTACCGAGCATTTTATCTTTCTCCCCTTCTACTTTGACTCGTTCAAAGCGAGCTTGGTCCTTTCCAAGCTTAACCATAATGTACTCATCTTTACCCTCAGCTTTGTTGGCTACTACGAGTTCGTCTTGTAGGCGCTTTAGTTGTGTTGCTAGGTCTTTTAAAAATTGTTTACCCTGAGGTGTTTTTGCCATATCTATAAGTATAGGATATAGACTAATGGGTATTTGGGAGTTTGTACCATAAAAAAACGTCACCCCAGGGTATGGGATGACGTCAGTGGTTAGGACTGAAGGACTAATTCTCGGTGGATCATTTGATTCACTACCAACTGCTTACTGAGCGCGTATTTGCCACACTGGGCATACAGCTGGGCTATACGAGGTAAATCGTCCTTTAGATGTTCGTACCCATCAGTAACTTCGGCTAGTTCGTTTAGCTTGTCATGCCGTCGTGTCGCCGAAGTGATCCCCTCTGGCACTACTTCATTACGCTCTAGCCAATCTTGTACTCGATTTATACAAGACTGGTAGTCTGCGAGCGTTTTGTTGACGAGAGATGCTCCATCAATCATATACAGCGTGTAGTTCGGAAAAGAACGTTCAAACGCTGTGATGATGAATTCTAACCGTGCGGTGGGCAGTTGGTATAACCAACGGTTCCCGGACGGGTTCGTGAGCTGTACCTGTTGTATCAAGAGCCGACGGTTCTCCATCACGGAAAAACTTACGGTCATGACATGCTTTTGACGATGATAGACAAGGAACGCAAACACGCCGTCGATGAAGGTGCGTGCGTACTTGGAATAGCCAAATTGATTGTAGCCAGTAGTGTAGTCCAGTCGCAGTTCAAACTCAGGCGGTAACCCAAGGGAGAACGAGCGAATGCCGTTGTAGACATCCACGAGTTCGTTCCAAGTACCTTTTCCCACGCCCCAACGCCACCACGAGCTTTGGATTTTTCGAACTACTTCGTGGTTTGGAATAGTGTCGAAGAGTTTTTCAACCGAACTATCCATCATAATGGTTGTCGAAAACCGCATTTTGCAGACGTCTTCAAACGTAAAGTCTTTACATGCGTACAGAGGTAGTTTCCTGTAGTCATCTAAGAAATTAAACGAATGAAAATGTGAGTTGATGTTTGACGCCAGACGTGCAAGTTTTTCCGTCACGTTTTCTATCGTGATTGCGGGATTCGCAGCGCACTCATTGTTTACTTTGTTGAGCTTTTTGGAAAGCGATTTAATGTGCAGACCTTTCATAATAGCCTCCGGCTTTTTTGGGTTTCTGGGGTGGATTATACTATGAATTTGGGATTTGTATAGGGTAATTAAAAAGTTTTGTTCTGAAGTTGTGATTAATTTACTACGCCGAGAAGATTCGAACCTTACAGGTTCAGTACCCGTTGTCGCTAGATTAGTGCGCTTCGCTACTAATCTAGCTGGCAACAGCTTCGAATCTTCCCGCAATGTGTAGTAACACATTGCTTCGGGTCCACGTAATAAAAAAGGCCGTCACTTCAGTGACGGACTCTTTTTTATACACGTGGACCCGAGAAGATTCGAACTCCCTGCCTCTTCAGTGCAAATGAAGCGCTCTACCAAGTGAGCTACGGGCCCTGGACCAGTACCGGGGTACTGATAGGTGGGGGTATAATACGCAGTTTAGGGCGTTAAGTCAAGATAACTTATTGGATAGTAGCTAGTTTCCACGGGGTGGTGGCGTCTACTGAAGTGGCTGATCCGATAGTTAGTTTTCCGTTGCTCCACATGGCGGTTTGGGCGGTTTCGGCGTTACTTACTAGTTTAGCACCATCAACCGTTACGTACTGAATGATTTGGTTTTCTACGTCGTAGATAAAGTTGGTGCAAGAGTCAACTTCTGAGTGTTGTTCGCAGTAGTACACAAAACTGGCATCATCTGAAGCCATGTATTTAGGAATGGCTTGGTGAACACCCTGGTTAGCAAATGATTTGGCGGTTTCAGCGTCTACGGTGGCTAGTTGGGCTGAAAGCAGGACGGCGGCACCATTCACGTTAGCCATTAAACGACCGTCTTTGTACATCACGTCTTCATTCATGGTACTGGTGTCGGTTTCGGTTGGTGCTACGACTTCAGTCACTGGTTCGACTTCGTTCATAGATACTTCATTTGGTACGGGTACTTCGTAGATAACACTTTCTACGGGGCCTGGTTGAGACAGGGTTGATAGACCAAAAATAATAAAGCCGGCGGTAAACCCGGAAACGTATGATAATAATACTAATACTGCTTTTTCGTGTTTGGTGCCTTCTATGTTTAGATTCATATGGTAATAATTATACGGCAGATTATTGACGATAGGTACGTCGTCTTTTACTTTCAGTGGATAAAGTAAAAATGGTGTCACTGTGTTTAGCAAGATCAAAATCAAGCGACGAAAGTTTTTTGAGTTCGTTTGTTGTGAGTGATACTTTGACCGTGCCGTATTTCATTGTGATATCGGGATGGTGATCAAGGACTTCAGCGTGCACGGCCAAACGGTTTACAAAAATTAAGCCTTCGATGTAGTTACGAAAACGAAATTCTCGAGTGATGGCGGTGCCTTTGGTGTTGAGTTCCCAGGCGGCATCCAGGGTTGCGAGATTGGTTTTGATAGATTTTTGCGTCAGAGCTTTGTTCATATTACACGCGGGCGGTTTTTACCAAGTGGTCAATCAGGCCAGAGAACGATAAACCAACTGCTTCGGCAGCTTTAGGGAATAATGACTGAGAGGTTAAGCCAGGCAAGGTGTTTACTTCAAGGAAGTACACTTCCCCATCACGAATCATAAAGTCCGAGCGGGAGTATTGCGTGAGACCAAGGGCGGTGTGTACTTTGGTCGCAATGTCAGCAATTATTTCTTTCTCGGTGAATGAAAACCGGCCCGGAACAAGTTCGGTAGTCGCGCCCGAGTATTTTACATCCGCGGCAAAAAAGTCGTGGCTATCCGGTGGGATGATTTCGATTGCTGGTAGTACGTAGACTGATTGGTCGCGGAAATTTTCTAAGACGGCACAGGTAGCTTCGCGACCTCGAATACGTTCTTCAATCATAAACTCATGATCGGCTTTGGCCATTTCAAGCAACGCTGCATTTAAAAGATCGCTGTCATTGACCATGATCACGCCGTGTGAGGAGCCACTGCTCGTCGGTTTTAGTACATATTCCGGACCAAATGATTGTTTGATGTGTCGGGCTAAGTCATCAATATCCTTGAGCATGCCGGGAGTGATTTTGATGTGCTTGGGGGTTTTGATGGCGTGGGGTGCAATGGCGCGTTTCGTGGTGTCTTTATTAAAGGCGACACTCGACGGGAACGAGTTACTGCCGGTAAACGGGATATGGAGGCGTTCACAGATACGCTGAATGGTGCCGTCTTCCCCGTAGGAGCCGTGCATGGCGATAAATACCACGTCGGCTGTTGCTAAGGCTACTTCGGGCTTTTTAACAAGACCATTACTAAGCCACTCACCGGTTTTTGAGACGGTAATATCCATGACGGTATACCCGAGTTTGGACAGTGCGTCACTCACCCCTTTACCCGTCGCCAAAGAGACCTCGTATTCCGAGCTTGGTCCTCCTTTCACTACCGCTACCCGAGTGGCTAACATAGTGATATTTTAGCATACCCCGGCGCGGAGTTAGTTACTTTTCGTTTCCACTTTCGGTGGATGACCGTATACACCCGAGAGTAAATCCATATCTTTGTTTGAAGTAATCAGTAATTCAATGTTTTTTGCAACCAGCGCCGTCAGCACTGAGTTTCCGAGTGCATCATGCTCAACTGATTCATAGAGACGGCGAAACGCCTCCATATCTTTGATAAAGCAGTGGCCACCAGCGCCACGACCGGAACTGTGCACTGGACTCATATGACTGTCGCCGATGCGTTTATCGTGCACTAAAGCCTCTTTTAAGGTGTCCCAGTCGGCATTCATACCGCTCGCTAGGTCATAGACCATATTCATAAATATCACTTTCGTAAATAAGAAACAGTTGCCGGCGTATTTCAGTAACTCAGCCTCAGTTGAGGACATGACTTTGCTATAGGGCGCTTCGGGAAGGATGGAAAGGATGGTTTGCGCGTGCTCGAGTGTTTCGGGGTTAGTATTGGGCACACCGATAATATTTCGCGCCGGATGGGCTGTGTCATAGGCGGCGGTGGCTTCCACTAAAAATTCTGGGCTATGAATAACGGTAATTGCGGGAAATTCTGTTTGCAAAGCTACCGTAGTGCCGGGGAGTAACGTTGATTTAATCACCGCAATCTTCCCTTCTCCCACAAGAGTTAGCGCGTCACGCACAATGGAGTAATCAAAGCCGTCAGGGGTGGTTGGAGTTGGCACCGCGATAAATACCACGTCACAGGTTTTGATCTGGTCTTTATTATTAATATATTGTTCTTCAAGTGCGTACCGTACGACTGTATATTCTCGTGCTTCAAATTCATCTGCGTAGTGTCTACCAATCCAACCCTGTCCGATAAAGCCAATGGATATATTCATATTACAATTTGTTATAGTTCATTTTAACAAATTTTTGAACATAATAGTTACTGTAACGCTCGTTTACGGCTGGTATTACGGTAGTAATTGATAGCAAAACGGTGGGATTCGGAATTGGCGAGTAGGATTTCTAGTTTATGTTGCTTGAGTAACATGGCCGGTCCCATCAAACGGCTGGCCTTGTGCCGTTCGTCTTTAACTACCGCCACGACCGGAATCGACATGTTAAATTCTTTTAAGACGCTTTCGATGGCGTTTTTTTGGATGATGTTACCGTCTGCGACGATTATCTGCGGAAATGGCCACTCGTCGTGCTCTAATCGTCGTCTCAGGACCTCACGCAGGGCGCCCGGATCGTTGGCATCCGTGATGGTTTTA
>JAZKIJ010000011.1:0-19403 GCA_040384905.1 Patescibacteria group bacterium | reverse complement strand
AGGCCGGCGATGTCATTGTTGGCCTGCCGGGACATTTTGAATTTGCGGTATTCGTTTTTATTGGTTTCCCCACCTTCAACCACGGTCATCACCCCCACCATATCTTTACCCGCCATGTGAGCAATGTCGTAGGCTTCGATGCGGAGGTTTTTTTCGTCACGGTAGACATGGTTTTCGGTTTTGATAAGGGCGATGTCTTGAATGTGTGTGAGAGCGAACATTTTCTTTTTGAGTTTGCCTGCCTCTTCAAACTGTTCGAGTTTAGCGGCTTTCATCATGTCGCGTTCAAGTTCATTAAGTATGGTGTGTTTTTTACCCTCAAAAAATAGTTTAATGTGACGGATAGTGCGGAGATACTCTGCGCGATTACTCACACTCGGATACAAACCAATCTGTCGGTTAAAGTCGATTTTACCGCGGGCTAGCTTTGACACTTGCGCATCGACTGAGTCTTTAGTGTCATAGAATTGAAACAGCTTACGCACGATTTTAATCGCTTCTCGAAAGAGTGAGCCACTGGGGAACGGGCCAAAGTGGTATTTAATTTCATCACTACTGTATTTCTCAGTCAGGTCTTTACCCCGTACGACGAGCACGCGCGGCCATTCTTCGTTGGTGATGATGAGGTGGTTATAGGATTTGTCGTCTTTGCTTTTGGTGTTGTATTTTGGTTTGTGACTGCGAATGAGGTTGGTTTCCAAAATGAGCGCTTCAAGCACACTATCGGTCGCGGTGTGTTCTACGGTTTTAGCGAGTGCGACCATTTGCTCAATTAAGGGAGAACGTTTCTCGATAATGTCATTGGCAAAATAACTGCGCACCCGATTACGCAGTGAAGTGGCTTTACCTATGTATAGAATCTCTTTTCGGGCACCCAAAAAGAAATACACTCCGGGTGTATCGGGTAGTTTTAATTTGGCGAGTTTCTCTTTTTCCATAGGTTTGGATAGCGTACCACAATCTCGCCTGAGTGGCTTTTTTAACAATTTAGATTAGTCCCGACGTTTTTCCCAAATATCGTTAATATCAGATACGAGATTTCGCAGGGAGGCTTCACTGTCTATACTCGGCGACTTGGTAGGGTTCGCTATGGCTCTGATGCCGGACTCAAGACGAAGTTCTAATTGTTGTAGTAGCTCTTTTTTATCATTTCGAGACAACACTGCGATAATTTGATTAAGTTTTAAACCAGTAACGCTCAGAGCTGAAGTTAGACGATTACACGCATCTTCATGCTGAACGGACAAACGTTCAAACGAACTCACAACGGTGGTTGCCTCTGCACTTAACGGTTTTTCTTCTAGCTGAATGATGTTTTCTTGTGACATAGAAATATTGTACCAGAGAGGCTAAGATTATTCGACATATGTAAAACAAAGCCGCCCCGGTCATAACTGACGGGACGGTATAAGGTGGTTTATATTAGTATTCTTCCCAATGTTCAACAAACAGACACTGCTGTAGCCAAGAACTCATGGTAAGCCAGACTGCCATAAGCAAAGCACCGGCGGACAATACAAGTGACGTTACGAGAGAAACAAACCCCGTATGCAACAGCAGAATATCAAGCAGACACACAAGAAAACAAACGAGGGCAGAGAAACCGGTCTTACAGAGCTGTGCACGTTGCCAGCTATGAAAGGTGAAGGTCCTTTGCGTGTTCACGGCGATGATAACAATTGCCAGTATCGCATGTGAGATCAGGGTGGTAATGGACCAAAAAACCAATACCAAGTACGCGTATTCGTAGACTGTAGTCATGGTTGTCTCCTACTGCCCAAGAACTTCTCTTTCAATTATAACCATGTAAAACCGCCCCGGTCAAATGTTGACGGGGCGGGTTTTCGTTAGGCAGCGAATCGATAGATGGTGTTCTTCACTCGCTCGTGACGCCGCATCACGAGCACAATGGCGGCAAGATCACGTGGATGAACGCCGATTGATCCGGCCCAGGTGAAGATAATTTCGCGACGCTCGGCGCGGGTTGAGAATTCCGCCAGCGGAATGTTTTCCTCCCAGACAGTTACTGCCGTCGTGGCACAAAGGGCTTTGGCGTCAGCCCTACCACCCTGTTGCCTGAGATTGTAGACTGTGAGTCCTTGCGTGGGTCTTCCTAGTGACATTTTTGTACTCCCTTTTTCGGAGAGAACTATACAATACTAATAAATACTTAGCAATATCTACAGAATTTAAAAATTTCCCCAGTAATTACTGGGGGAAATTTCTACTCTATTAATTTGGTGGACTAATTCTATCCAATATTCTACAAATGTAGTTTCAAATACTTACCGGTGTACGAGTTAGGATTTTCGGCTACTTGCTCTGGAGTACCTTTTGCTACTACCGTTCCTCCACCGGCGCCTCCTTCAGGTCCGATATCAATGACGTAGTCAGCTGACTTAATCACATCAAGACTGTGTTCAATTACCATCACGGTATTGCCTTGGTTAACGAGTTCTTGCAGGATTTCGATGAGTTTCTTTACGTCTTCATAGTGCAGTCCAATGGTTGGCTCATCAAGGAGGTAGATGGTTTTTTGTGTATGGGGTCGGTAGAGTTCAGAGGCAATTTTTACGCGCTGGGCTTCACCTCCGGAAAGGGTGGTCGCACTTTGTCCGAGCTTAAGATAGGACAACCCTACATCAAGTAACGACTTCAGTCGTTCTTCAATAGCGGGCACCTCATGGAAAAAGGTATACGCTTCTTCAATGGTCATCTCCAGTACCTGGTGGATGTTTTTCTTGCGGTAGGTCACTTCAAGGGTCTCTTTTGTGAAGCGCTTTCCTTCACAGACATCACACTCAACAAACACGGTTGGCAAGAAGTGCATCTCGACTGCAATCACCCCGTTCCCCTGACAGGCTTCACAGCGACCGCCTTTGACGTTAAATGAGAATCGTCCTGGCTTCCACCCACGCGCTTTGGCTTCGCTACTATTGGCGAACATATCACGAATGTGTGAGAAAGCACCGGTGTAGGTAGCGGGGTTACTGCGGGGCGTACGACCAATCGGTGATTGGTCAATCAAAATAGAACGACCGAGGTATTCAGTACCGGTAAACTCGGCACAGTTATAGGTTTTGGCAGTCCGGAATTTTTTCTCTAGTCGGCCTTTGAGGTTACGGTCGACAATCTCGTACATAAACGTTGATTTCCCCGAACCAGATACTCCCGTCACACAGATAAGACGCCCCAGCGGGATATCGATGTTAAGGTTTTTAATGTTAAAGGCTTTCCCCCCTTTGATTTTAATAGAACCTTTTTCTCCGGTACGACGTTCAGGTACCGCAATTTTTTTAGTCCCGCGCAAATAATCTAACGTCACTGACCCTGACGGATTTGTTTTAGCTGAGAGCAGTTCTTCAAGGTAGCCTGCAACTACTACTTCACCCCCATGAATACCGGCTCCTGGTCCAATATCTACCAGATAGTCTGCAGCGTAAATGGTGTCTTCATCGTGTTCAACGACGATAATGGTATTCCCTAAATCCCGGAGTTCAGACAGGGTTTTAATCAAACGGTCGTTATCCCGCTGATGAAGACCAATGGTTGGCTCATCAAGCACATAGAGCGCTCCCACCAGGCCAGAACCCAGCTGTGACGCGAGACGGATACGTTGTGCCTCTCCTCCAGAAAGGGTGTTGGCGCGTCGATCAAGCGTGAGGTATTCAATCCCGACGTTATTCATAAATTCTAGGCGATCAATAATCTCGCGCAACGCGGGCCAGGCAATTTCATGTTGCTTAGGGCTCAGTTTCAAATCATCAATAAACTTCGTAGCGTCTTTCACGGTCATCGCGGTGAAGCCTACAATATTAATACCTAAATCTTTTTTGCCGTCACCCCCAAGATACACACGCATCGCCTCGGGACGCAAACGAGCTCCCTGACATGTCGGACAGACATCTGATTGGAAAATACCTACCACCCCGAGTCCATTACATTCAGGACAGGCACCATAGGGTGAGTTGAATGAAAACAATCGTGGCTCAACTTCAGGGAACGACGAACCATCCACTGGGCAGATAAATTTAGCCGACAAAGTCCGCACTTCCCCGCCAGGGCTTTCGATTTTAACCAAGCCACTCGCGACTGAGAGTGCAACTTCCACCGCCTCACTTAACCGTTCGTGTGAGCCTTTGGGGTCATCGGTAAATTCACTGACATAAATTTCATCAATCAACACATCAATGTCGTGACGTTTTGTTTTGGTTAGAATAATTTTTTCCCGGAGCTGTTTAATTTCACCGTCAATTTTAACGGTTTCAAAACCTTTCCCTAGTAAATCGTACAATAGTTGGTAGTACTCACCTTTTCGTCCTACGACAACCGGTGCAAAAATAGACACCCGGCCTTTACTCACTTGGATACCAAGGACTTTTTCAGATTCTTTTTTAGTCGCGGCTACTACCTCTTTACTTTCAATTGATTTAAGAATGATACCTAAAATTTCATCTTGGGAGAGTTTTTGAATCGGTACGTCAACATCAAGACAGTATGGTTGTCCCACTCGCGCGTAGAGGATACGAAGGTAATCGTAGATTTCGGTAATGGTCGCGACTGTTGATCGTGGATTACGAGAAGCGGATTTTTGATCAATGGAAATAGCCGGCGAGAGACCGCTAATTTCATCCACATCCGGTTTTTGCATTTTATTTAAAAACTGGCGGGCATACGGCGACAGTGATTCAACGTAGCGACGTTGACCCTCGGCAAAAATAGTATCAAACGCAAGTGATGACTTCCCTGAACCTGATGGACCCGTAATGGCAATCATTTTACCGCGCGGCATTTCAACAGTGATGTCTTTGAGGTTGTGGGTACGGGCACCACGAACAATAATCTTGTTTTCACGCTCTGAGGTTTTTGCTTGAGTTTTATCGGTGTTTATTTTTCTTTCGGGTATTTTTGCCATGGTTTATAACATAGTTACACCACCAGATGATGCTGGTGGTTGGTACACTGATTATAACTGAGAAACATCGTATCGTACAGTTATTTTGTTTTGGGTGGCTGTACCGGGAACGTCATGACTATTTGTGTGCCCACCCCTTGAATTGACTCAACGCCAATGGTCCCACCCATCAGTTCTATAAGTTCTTTGGTGATCCACATCCCTAAGCCGGTGCCCGTGGTAGCACTACTTTCTGCGTCTTTGGTACGGAAGAATGGTGCAAAGAGTTTCTTTTGATCTTCTGCTGAAATACCAGCCCCGGTATCTTTTACACGCACTTCAACATACGAATGTTCTTTATGGGTAGCAATGGTAACCACACCTTTATCGGTGTACTTAATTGAATTACTAATGATGTTAGTGAGGATTTGATGCGTGCGCTTTGAGTCGGCAAAAATTGTCTGAGGAGTATTTGTGTCGTCCCACACTAATTGACATTGCTTTTGAGTGGCTACTGGGGTAAATTCGGCCACGACATCGCGGATTACAGTATGCACGTCAATTGTTTCAGGATGAATTTCGAGCTTACCAGATTGCAAACGCGCGATATCTAACAAATCACTCACGATAGTAATTAATCGTTCAGAAGATACTTCGATTCGCGAGGCTTGTTCTTTATAGGTATCTTCAACAACATGTTCTTTTAACATGCTCGCATACCCTCTGATGGCAGTTAACGGGGCGCGTAGCTCGTGAGCTATCATATGCGTAAAAAGGTCTTTGGTTTCGATGGCTTGTCGTGCTTCTGTATAGAGATAACGATAGTCAGTCAATTTAATGTGCCAGATAGCTAACAGCAGGAGGAATATGTAGATAAAAAACAAATGCCAGTAGGCGGCAAACTCTCGGTCGGCAAAAAGTTGATCTACGGCGGCTAAGGATGATTTAGTGTAAATGAAAAACTCACTTCCCTCTGCGCTTGTAAACGCACGGTAGCCATACCAAAAACGGCTACCTGATTCCATTGATTCAAAGATTATTGATTCACTATTAAACAAACGAGCGCTACTAAAGGGCTCAACATTTTCTTCAATTTCACCGAGATTTTTGCTATCACGCGCGACGAGAGAAATGATGCCTTGAGGAGTAGCTTGTAATAGTTTTACATCAATAATGTCTGGATTTTGCTCGGCGAGTGACTGCATCTGCGTTTCAATAATTCCCAAATCAACATTGGTAGCAACCGACAAAGACACCAACGCATCGTGCATGATGCCTACTTTGTCTTTTTGTAATCTATCTTGGTTATACGTTCCTACTTCGAGAAATTTTTGTCCGGTATACAAAAATAACAGCGGAATCACAAACAGTAACATCAGGGCAAACAGCACTTGGGGGTGCTGTTTGATATAGGTAACCGCTGATAGTAGCTTTTGTGTAGACATGCATTTATGGCTGTGGCTCTGGTACTACTATCGTTTTACGGCCGATGAAGTTTAATCCAAATAACATAAGTATTAATCCAATCGCCATAGTTGATACTCCGAGGATGACATTAATCGCTGCGCTCGAGAACAACCGTGAGTCATCACCCGTAGTAATCGTAGCTGGTGAATCAACCACTATGCCATCAAACGCTTCTGCTCGCTTTACGAAGGCGAAACGTGCACTTTTAGCGACAATTTTCCCGGCGTTGTCAGTCACCCCAATATAGACCTCATGTTCCCCGTCCTCGAGTTCTTTATCAAGTCGATAGTTCCAACTACCATCACTGTCAGTTTTTATCGTCACAATAATCGGCGTACTATAAATATAGAGGGTAATGAAACTGTTTGGTAAGGCGTAGCCTGAAAGTAAAGCGGCAGCGACGGGTTTTGTGCCGGTGGCTACAATGCCGCCTGTATCTGCTGCGGTGATGGATTTAACCTTAAGGATGTCTTCACGGACCACCCCAGTTTCTTTTGGTGATTCGTAGGCAACGAGTACTTCAGGAGTCGCGTCAAGTGGGTCGTACCCACTTTGAATTTCTACACCATCAAGGAATCCGTCATTGTCGGAGTCGGCCACAAAGGGATTGGTACGGTACAAACGGACTTCGTCGTAGTCAGAAATTAAGTCTTTATCAAAGTCTTCAGACGCTTTTTGTTTCGTGCGTTCGGTAATCAGTGTATTGGTGCGCTCGACGTTTTCTTTGGTACGTGCAATCATGCTGTCGAGATAGGTTGCAATATCATTTTGATCTCCTTCTGTATCATCAGCTACCGAATTTTTAAGTGCAGTAATTGTTTCAGTAATTTTAGCTATTGATTCTGTATCTTCCATACGTAATGAAACCGACAGTTTATCAAGCTCAAGCGCTAGTTGCTTTTCAATAGTGTCATCAATACTGACGGGTGGTTGTGGCGGTGGTGTTATAAGTGTAGTTGGAGCGACAGCAGTTCGCGGTACTGGAACAGCAGTGGAAGTGGTAGCGACCGTGGACGAAGGGGCACTAGCAACGGTTTTGATTGGTTCAGGTGCAATAGACTTGAGGGTTTCGATTTGTGTTGTCTCGGCGGGCGTTGGGGCCACCGTCATAATGTTTTTGAAAATTACGCCAGCTCTCACAAAATCATATTCACCAAAACTATTTTGTACGACCGCTTTTAGCGCGTATTCGCCATCTGGAAAGATGCTGGTATCCATACGGTAAATCCAGGTGGCCGGACCACTTTTGATAGCGGTCCCGAGCGGACTAAAACGAAGTGCATTTTTAGGTTGGATTGATAAAACTACGCTATTGGCACCAGCTACCTCAACGGAGAGGCCAACTATACCTTTTAGCGGTGTCGGTGCTAGGACATTAATTTTTACAGGTGGCTTGAGTTCAGTTATAACGGTAGTAGTTGCAACAATCGGATTAAGTACGGTGCTACTCGCTAGTGTTGTGGTGGTAGTCGCGGCAGTCGGAGCAGCAATTTTATTAATCGTCGCAAACAAACCAGAAACTGAATCGGTGTCTCGATTGGCTACTGCCCTAATACGGTACGCTCCTAATGGTAGTGACCCTGAATTCCAGGTTCGGCGCCAGTTGCCCGTGGCAACCAACTCAGCGTTACCGATGGGGTACGTTCTATTGGTTGCAGTGTGAATTGCTTCGAGCGCTACAGAATCAGCATTTTCAGTTCTCACGTACAAAATAAACGAATCAACTGATTGCGTTACATTAGGCACGACTGAAATAATACGAATACCCGACACCACGGTTGTGCTTGCTGTTGGTGTGAGGTTATTTGGGTTTACAATGGTGTTAGTGGTTGAAGCGATTGTGTTACTAACGGTAGTAGTTACGGGCGTAGTCGCTAATTTAGTAATGCGGTTCGGAGACACATGATCATATCCACCATAGTAATTAGTAACAACTATGCGTACGCGATACGTACCAGCGTCGAGCACCCGAGTATCAAACGGATGGGCCCAGGTGGTGTCTGAGGTTTTATTCATTGAAAGATAGGAGGTAGCTACCAGTCCATCGTCGGCTCGAATGAGCTGCATTCTCACTTGTTGCGCGTAGGGTACGATTACATTCACTGGAACGGTGCCTTCAAGATTTTCGGTATTACCTTCCACATTTACTATGGGGAGAGGTCTGCGATCTACCAAGTTAGCACATTGGGTGTTGGTGTAATTATCAAGCAACGTACAATCAAGGACCGGCAGAAGGTCGGTCGTCGAACTCGCCAGTTGAGTTAACTGGGCGGTTTGGGTCAGCGTGTTTAATCCACCCTGGGCACTAAAAAGCGAAAACCAAATTCCGAAACAAGCAATCAGCACCCCTACCCCACGCGAAACCAAACTCATGGTGGTAGCGGTTTTCTCGGACAGTTGAAACTGTGGTATCTGTCGCAATAATACAAAACTCGGTGCTGGCGGTAGACGCAGGGGCGTCCGGTCACGAAACGATACTACGGTGGGCACTTCAGTCTCGATAAAGACTGGTTGTTTATTAGTGCGTGTTTTGGGTACGGTTACAGTTACCTTTTTTACTGCTTTTGCACTGACTTTTTTTATTTTTGGTAAAGCTTGTTCCGGAGAAACAAGCTTTTTAGACACCCGTTTAGGCGTTTTTGGTACCTCCTTAGCTTGAGCAAGCTTTTTACTCACCGTCATAGTGTCAGTATACATCCCCGACTGTCGGTAAACGTGCTTATTTCAACACAATTTACTTGGCAGTACTTTTGGCGAGTCGGCGTACTTCAGCGATTAATTCATTTAAATCAGTCATTGCTTTGATGCGGTAGGCACTAGCACCGAGCTCAATGGCTTTTGATCGTTCATTATCGCCACTTTTATTAGAAAAAATAATCACGGGTGTAGCCTTCACTTGTTCATCGGCTTTTAACTCAGCCAATACCTCAAACCCATCTTTACCCGGGAGCATCAAGTCAAGCACAATCACTTGCGGGTCAAATTGTTTTGCTAAATCGAGGGCTTGTAACCCATCATTACTAAACATGTGCGGGCAATGACTATTAGAGAGCTTTACGGAAAGCATATTACGAAGTAGCGGATCATCTTCAACCACAAGGACACGCACCACCGCTACATCTTCAAATACTGGTGTCAACGGTTCATAGATAGCCATAAAATATTAGGTAAGGTTATTAGTAGTAGAGAGCGCTTCAACGATTTTAGCAATTACTTCATCCGGTGCAAAATTGGCTTTGATAATGTAATCTCGAATCCCTAGTTTTTGTATTCTTTCAATTTCAATTGATTGGCCAGAATTTGATATTACGATTACGGGTAATTGTGGTGTTATTTGTTTACTGGCTAACACGTCGAGAATTTGATACCCGGTTAATCCCGGTAAATGGATATCAAGCAGTACTAAATCGGGCAACGTTTTTTCAATAGCTGCTAAACACTCTTCTCCGTTTACAAAATGCGCGACAATTACTCCCTGCATTTCTAATTTTTGAATAATAACACTTGCCAAAAAGGTATCGTCTTCTGCGAGGTATATGGTTTTATTTGTCAGGGTAAATTCATGCATAGCACTATTGTATACCAAACATTGGCTATACGCTCCCTGTATGGTGCTTAAACGTTACGGTAAAGGTACTCCCCAGACCTTCTCGGCTCTCAAATCTAACGGTACCACCAAGAGAATCCATGATTTTTGACACAATATATAAGCCAAGTCCATAGCCGTCAGCATCAACTTTTTTGGCATTTTCGGCCCGAGAAAACCGTTTGAAGATTTTATCTTCATGCGCAATCGGTATACCGATACCAGTATCTTCTACTGTGACAATAACAGATTCATCAACTACCTTGACACGCACTGTTACCGTTCCACCGGCAAGGGTGTATTTAATGGCGTTATCAATAATATTTACAAGCACGTCTTTTACTGAAGAGGCGTCAGCTAACACAATCGCAGGTGTCGGAGCAAGATCTACCAAGACACGAACGTTGTGTTCAGTGGCTTTACTGATAAATTCATCACATGACTCTTTAACGAGTACATTAATATTTATAGGCAAGGCGGGCTTGAGTTCGGTTTGTAGTTCTAAATGTTCTACTTCAAGGAGGTTATTAACGAGCTTTACTAAGCGTACGGTACTTTGCTGTGCCAACGAGACAACGTCTCGTTGCTTTGGATTAAGTTCACCCAAATCACCATCGAGCAACATCTGTTGTGACCAACGTAAGGCCGAGAGTGGTGTTCTGATTTGGTGGGCGGCAATAGATATAAATTCTGATTTCTGAGTGTCGAGGGTTTCTAGTTTGATATTGGCCCGGCGTAACTGCAAGTCGCGCTGCACTAAGAGACGGGCGCTTTTATCCATTGAATCAACAATCGCGTTTAAGCGATAGATTTCATTTTCTAATTCTTTTACCCTATCCATAGATTACAAAGTACTACGTTATTCTCCCAAAAGCGTTATTACGACTGTTTCATTATGTAATTGAGGAGTACATTTATTAATGGAGTATGACGTACCATTTATTGGTGCTTGTTCAGCATACGTATAGAAGCCAATGATGGGTACGTCTTTTCCAATAACTGCTTGAATGGCTTGAATTTCCTCTCGGGCAGTTTCTTTATCCGCAAACAGCGTATTGCGTACATGACAACTAAAAATGAAAGCTACTTTAGGGGTCGTACCTAAATTTTCCAGCGCTGAGGTTGCGGCGCGGCTCGCTGCAGCTATCGCATCGTCTTTAGACCCCACCATTAACTGTACTTGGGAACCTTCAAGCACTTCACCCCCACAGACAATAGAACCATCCTCAGTTACAGCAAACGGAGCGCGCAAAAGAAACTCCTCACTCTGCGTATCTTTAATTCCAAGCGGATAGGACAACGCTACTTCTCCTAACATTACTTCTCGAAGATTGGAGATTTCCTGCACACCTAAATACCGTTCATATAACGAGACGGCGGGCTTATGATTTATTTCATGAATGGTGGTACCAACGGACTTCGTTATGATTTGTGGCGCGCCAACGACATTCCAGCCATGATTCACTCCTACCGAATATTTAAAATTCCCCGAGAACCCCACACCGACTACGGCATCAGTTTGAACTTCAGCACCAAAAAATTGGTGCGTTTCCACTAATTTTCCATTATCACCAGCTGACCCTCCAACCACCGGGAAATTCTGACCAAGAACGGAAGTAATTCCCCGCAACACCGCAGAACCGTTCCCTTTTAATCCGTCAGCAAACATCATGACGAGTTCGGGATTATGGGCTTGGAGTTGCGTGGCGAGAGCAGTTCCCGCCGTAGTAGAGTCAGCTGTCAGATTCGGAGCGATAGCAGTGGTGCAGGTAAGTGTATCGGAAGCAAGCACCATAATAGCTACGGAATCGCGCAAGGTTGGACCCGCTTTAGTAATTTCCCCCGCAGTTGAAGCGCCGACCACGCGCACATTATCGCCTACGACTGAGGTTACACCCTTAAGTACCGCCGTATGATCAAATGAACTTGAAGCAAACACAAACGCGATATGTGCGGGCAATGCACTTTGAGCCAGTAGCTCTTGCAGGGCTTGATTCACCGCATTGACTCCGGCAACAAAACTATCCGCATCAGAACTCGTTCCAATTCCAATTGATACCATAAGATGATATTACTTATTAATACCGTAAGTATAGCAAACAAAAATCCCGACTCTCTGTGGAAACGGGGATTTATATTTAGCTAAAACAACCCTTTCTTTTTCTTGGCTTTGCTACCGGTGGCCTGTTCTTCAAAAAAAGCAATTTCATCACGTATGATTGCCGCTGTTTCAAAATCGAGAATGGCTACCGCATCTTCCATTTGCTGACGTTTTTCTTTAAGGACTTTAGCGGGGTTACGCTTAAAGAGCTCTACGTCGACCTTAAGCAAAGTTTCTACTGTTTCGTCGTGCTCGGTGCGCATCTGATCGGTAATCGATTTAATCTCTTTGGCGATGGTAGTCGGGGTAATGCCATGCTTGGTATTATGCGCTACTTGAATCGCGCGACGACGATTAGTTTCATTAATGGCGTACGTTAACGCATCGGTCATTTCATCCGCATAGAGAATCACGCGACCCAACACGTTACGAGCAGCACGACCAATCGTTTGAATTAACGCCGTCTCACTGCGAAGGAACCCAGCCTTATCAGCATCAAGAATCGCTACTAGCTCCACTTCCGGTAAGTCGAGCCCTTCACGCAGTAAGTTTACCCCCACTAAACAATCAAACTTCCCTTTACGAAAATCAGTTAAGATTTCGATTCGTTCAATAGTTTTAATATCACTGTGAATATACTTGGTGTTTATTTTCTTCTCCGTTAAAAATTCAGCCAAGTCTTCGGCCATTTTTTTCGTTAGCGTAGTTGTAAGTACGCGACCCCCGCCCGCAATGACACGCTCTGCTTCGGCGATAAAGTCTTTGATCTGGCCTGGATAGTCACCAATTTGATTTACTTTCCGTAAATCAATTTCCGGATCAATTAGTCCGGTCGGGCGAATGATTTGTTCTACCACAGCGCCTTTTTCAAGACAAAGATTAAGGTCAAAACCTTTAATCCACTCTGACCGAATAGATTTAACTTCCCCAGCCTTTTGCACAGGCGGACAGGCCATAGGACAACATAGTTCGTATTCTAATCGTCCCGGAGTAGCTGACGTGTAGATTCGTTGTCCCACGCGTTCATCAAATTCAGCATATTTAAGCGGACGGTTATCAACGGCCGACGGTAAACGGAAGCCAAATTCAACCAGCGTGTCTTTACGACTACGGTCACCCGCATACATACCATTTAACTGTGGCAACGTTACGTGCGACTCATCAATAATGGTGAGAAAATCTGGCTTTCCTTCAGGTGTGTGCGGGAAATATGATAATAACGTAAACGGTGCTTCGCCGGGTTTACGACGATCAAAGTGTCGGGAGTAGTTTTCAATCCCGTTACAGTAACCAATCTCACGCATCATCGCTAAGTCGTGATTGGTGCGACGACGCAACCGCTCTGATTCAAGCAACTTGCCTTCTTTTTTAAATTTCTTTAACTGTTCATCGAGCTCAAGTTTTATATCTTCAATGGCAACTTTTCGCTCATCTTCTGGCGTCACAAAGTGTTTGGCCGGAAATAAGAAAAAGACTTCAGGCTCCTCGATGATGGCACGACTAACACTATCAATTTTGGTAATTGATGAAATAACATTCCCGGAAAAGCCCAGACGATAAATCATTCGTTCGTTGGTGGGCATGATTTCAATCGTATTCCCAACCGCCCGGAAATGACCAGGTAAAAGATCGGCGTTCGTGCGTTCAAAATACATATCAATTAAGATACGGAGTAACTCCATCCGCGTCGTTTCAAACCCGCGTTTAATTTGCAAATGTTTCTTCAAGTATTGGGCTGGCGAACCTAATCCATAAATACATGATACTGAAGCCACAATAATCACGTCTTTTCGCGTTAACAACGCTTGGGTTGACGCGTGCCGCAACCGATCAATCTCTTCATTTACCTGCGATTCCTTTTCAATAAACGTGTCGGAGGTTGGCATGTACGCCTCTGGCTGGTAGTAGTCGTAATATGACACAAAGTAATGCACGGCATTATTAGGAAAAAAGTCCCGGTATTCTTGCGCGAGCTGGGCTGCCAGGGTTTTATTATGAGCAATAACGAGCGTGGGTTTTTGAATCTGCTGAATCACATTCGCCCCGGTAAACGTCTTCCCCGACCCCGTCACACCTAAAAGCGTCTGGTGTTTTTGACCAGCCCGTACCCCCGCCACCAACTGTTCAATCGCCTTAGGCTGATCCCCAGCTGGTGTTTTTTCCGTAGAAATCTCAAATTGCATGACTATCCAGTATACCCCGCACACCAAAATATAAAAAGCCACCGTTAAACCATGAGTTGATTAACAAATGAGGAGGTCTTGCCTCCTCCTTTGGAGACGAAAGCATGATAGAAGTTGTGAATATAATTAAGGAAATGAGATCGAGGAGGCAAGACCTCCTCCTTGAGCAAGAAAAGGACATCGAGAGGGATTAGCTTTTTTGCAACAACTGGTCACGTAAGTTCTTTGTGAAGGTGACGATGAAGTTTAGGTTGTGGATGGAGGCTAGGTGTGGGCCTAGGATTTCGCCTGCGCGGAATAAGTGGGCTACGTAGGCTTTGGTGTAGGTTTGGGCGACGTGGCCGGTTGAGAGTGGGTCAAGGGCGGAGTGATCGGTTTTGTACTTGGCGTTTAAGAGACTGATTTTTTTAGTTACCGGATAGGTAAAAGTACCACACGGGGTAGTTTTCATTTCGCCAGTTAGCACATAAATAGTACCGGTGCGACCAATGCGTGTAGGAGCTACGCAGTCAAACGTGTCACAGCCCATCAGGATGCCTTGCACGATGTCTTCCGGCTCACCTATACCAAGTAAGTGACGTGGTTTGTCTTCGGGGAGAATTTCGTTAACAACCCGGAGACTATCTCCCAAATCGTCTTTAGAGAAACTGCCACCAATACCAAAACCATCAAAGTCCATATCGGATAAAGCCCGGGCTGACTCTTGTCGCAAATCTAAAAATTGACCACCTTGAATCACACCGTAGAGACCTTGCTTCTTTAGGGCTTCATAATTATTTTTATGCGCCATGATACTGCGTTTAGCCCAACGATGCGTACGGTCCATTGCTTCTTTTTGGTAGTCACGGTCCGCTGTAGGACTGGTACATTCATCAAAGGCAATAATTATATCGGCTCCAATGGCATGCTGGATATCAATCGAACGTTCAGCGGTAAAGCGGTGCATTGAACCATCAAGGTGCGAGGTGAAGGTTACGCCTTCTTCATCGATAATACAAAGCTTGCCGTGATCTTCGGCCACTTTACGTGAATAGACATTGAGTCCGTGTTTTTCTACCGCATCACTGACATCGCCCTGCGCAAACTTAGTAACTCCTTTGCCAAAAGCAGCTCCTAAACTAAACACCTGAAAGCCACCCGAATCGGTCATAGTGGGCATCTGCCAATTGGCAAATTGATGTAATCCACCCGCTTCTTTAATTACCTCGTGACCAGGCTGAAGGAATAAGTGGTAGGTATTGGCGAGGGTAACTTGATTACCAACGTACTGTTTTAAATCTTCCGGCATCAGACTTTTAACACTTGCTTTGGTTCCCACCACAACAAATGCTGGCGTTTGAATGTCACCATGGAGCGTCGAAATCACTCCCGCTCGCGCGAGATTCCCTTTCCCTTTTGCCTCGATCTTAAACGTAACCGGTTTTGTAATAGCCATAAACCCCGATACTATACACGAAAACCAAAACAAAAACACAAACCAAAGGTTTGTGTTTTTGCCTTGCGTCTATCAACTCAGGCTAACGAGTTAAATTGCTTTAGCTGCTAGGCGCGACCGAGTGAATATTCGAGCCGTACTTTTTTGTACGGTGAGAAAATTCACGACCGAGCAACAACGCAGATGAAGTGATTTTACTCGTTAATCCCTAGTAATTCGATTGAGAAAACTAGAGTAGCCTTACCCGGGATTGGCCCATAGCCATCATCTCCATACGCCAAATCTGAGGGAATCACCAGAATTCGCTTGCCCCCTACTTTCATACCAACCACTCCCTCTTCCCAGCCTTTAATCACACGTCCTTCCCCTAGCGTGAATTCAAACGGTTCCCCTCGTTTGTTTGAATTATCAAATTCTTGTCCATTGGGTAACGTACCGATGTAATGTACCGATACTGTATCTCCAATTTTTGCTTCAGCTCCACCACCAATCACCACATCATCGATAATTAATTTTTCCACAGTACCATTTTGATTAGTGCCTTCGAGTAATGCATTTCGTAACTCCGTGTTTTGGTCAGCTCCGTCCCCTACCGTCACCACCGCACTTGCTAGCTGAGAATTCGTATCGTTTACTGCAATAGCCGAAGTCTCGAGATTTATAAGATACAAGGCAAGAGCCATAGACATGATACTCGCTCCAATACCTAGTAATTCAAATTTATTAAACATATACCATTAATTTACTGAGTCATCATACCGTTTTATGGGTAAGTTGCAAGAGAAAATGGCAGAATAAGCTTGCCAGACTTGATATTTTCCTTATAGAGCGGGTTACTGCGTCTCGCGAGGTTTGCCAAAAAGAGCGCGCGTTCTGCCTCAGCCATTAGTGCTGGCTGGGAATGGCTATTTTCACTTGAGACGGGGACTAACTCATACTGAACACTCTCTGCAAGAAAGGAAAGTTTTACGACTAACCCTTGCTCAACATCAACAGAAAAATACTGATCAAATATAAAATTTCCGAGTGAATAAAAAATTGGCGCGCCATTATAGACATCAATATCCTGCACGACATGTGGATGATGCCCAATAATTGCGTCAGCTCCGGCATCAATAAATTGCCGAGCATACGATTCTTGCGTAGCGGAATGTTTTAGCATGTACTCCTCCCCCCAGTGAATATAGACCACTTGAAAATCAGTAGTGCTCGCGAGCGCTTGGAGACTGATTGTAATTTGTTCAGGGGTTATGGGGGTAAACACGTGGTTAAGAGCCAGCACGCCGATAGTGACAGTGCCGTTGGGGATGATGACCGTCGACAAGCCATCAACTACTGACGGATGTCCAAATGGAGTAATACCCGCTAACTCAAGTGATTGGCGAGTAAACGAAAATGTCGTGCTCCCGTAATCAAACGAATGATTATTTGCTAGAGACATATGAGTAAAGCCAGCTTGGGACAAAGTGGGTAGCAAGTTTTTATCAACTGAAAACGTAGTTACGTATGATGGGGTTTGTCTATGCTGCTCCAATATTGCTGATTCAAAATTGCCAATCACCGCAACATTATCAGCCCCTAGTAACTCTGGTACATTTTTAAAAGGATACCCAACTCCTCTAGTTTTCATTAAAAATTCTACATTGCGCGCTAACAGCACATCACCGACAAAGGTGAGCTGTTTGGTAGGAACTAACTCATCTGGTTTTTCGGCCGCATCAGTAGTTATTACGCCCACTGAACTACTCGGGATAGTGATGGTAGACCAGTGCTCAAATTGAATAAATACAATGTATAGAATTAGTGGGAGCACCACTAAAAAGAATGGTAATATCGCTAACTTATTTCTCATGAGCAGCAGTGTTCGTGCCGTGGAAAAATCCCGCTTGTTCTTTATACATGAGGTACCCAATACTCGAGAGTGCTATTATCACGGAAAGGATCAGAGTAATTAATGATGAATGATTGATTGTTTGTTGTTTATTTCGTTCAGTAAAACTATGGTCTGACAAATTTACTTCAATTCCTAATAGCTTGGTAATCTCAGCAGACGATAACCGATCATCAGAGTTAAACACCTTATGCAAGGTATCAACGTGGGTTTCTTTATTGACGGTGTTTTCTTTAAGTACCATAAGCGCTGTATCTACTTCATTATTATTCCACCGAGCACTTAAGAGTACTGAGCGGATTTCTTCATCTTTGGCTGTGGGTGGAATTCCATTTACTTTTAAAAAGGCTTCGACGTTTCGTTTTTCAATCATAATTATTTCTTACGTTTCTTGTGGGGCTCTGGATCATCATCCATATACACTCCATAAATTTCTAGCAGCACCATAAACAAACTAATACACACCGGTCCTAAAATAAACCCAATTGGTCCAAACAGCGATACTCCACCCAACACCGCTACCAGCACCACAAACGGATGGATGTTACTACCTCGACTCATTAGATAGGGTCCAATAAAGTTATCGACGATTACAATAGCTAATATTCCCCAAATCATCAACCCAAAGGCATTGCCCATTGAGCCGACAAAAAACAAATACGCAACAGCAGGAATCATAATACCCGCAGTGCCTATACCCGGAAGTAGCCCCCCGACAGCAGCAATAGATCCCCAGAGAATCGCTCGTTCAATACCAAATATACTAAACCCAACCGCCGCCACGATACCTTGAATAATTGATACGAGTACCGTTCCGGTCGTTACACTACGAATTGAATCAGCTACGCGATTAAGAATTTCTTTATCTTCAGCATCTTTGAGGGGACTCACGGACACAAACCAATCAACTAGTTTCTTACCATCGCGGAATAAGTAAAACGAACCGAGTAACGCAATAAAGAATGCAAAGACAAATGAAACGGTACCGGCAAAAATCATGCCGATATTATTGGTAAACCACCCGACACTGGCTTTAAGTTGCTCGGCAACATTAAGATCAAAACCAGGAATGTACGCTTGGATTTTAGCTTCTAGACCGTTGAGAGTATTATCAAGCGGCATTTGGGTGGTAACATCAATGGTGCGATAGAAAGACAAAAACTCGTGCACTAGTAATGACGAAATCAGATACACCGGCAAGACCACTACCGCAAACACCACAACCGTACTAAAAAAGGCCGCCAGTGAACGATTATTTCGCGAAAAATACTTTAATATAAACTCAAACAGCGGATAACAAATGACGACAATAATCGCTGAAAGTGCCAGGGCGGTCACAAAGGGAGCAAATATCTGTAACACCAGGTAGCCGACGATACCCAGGGCTCCAAAGAAGAAAGCAAACTCTATTGCTCGAGTGTGGTGCATAATAATTTAACTATACCAAGCAACGTAGCGTAAGGCTACACTAGTTTTATAATAATGGGTATTACTTCAATTCTCTCTCGTTACTCTTGGGCAAGAATTCCATCAAGGATGCGTTCAAGTTGTTCTTTGGTCACGACACCACGTATATGTTCAATGATTTTTCCGTCAGTATCATAAACGACAGTTTCGGGCATGGCATAGCCATCGATACCGGCGTAAAAGAAGTCGTTAACGTCAGTGATACGTTCAATATTGTTGTAAGCAGGTTGCGACGCCAGGTAGCGTTCAATCTGGTATCCCGTTTCTTTACGATTCATCGCCAACACCCGCACCCCCTTGTCTTTGTAGCGCAACGCGATGTCATCAAGTACCGGAAATTCAATTTCGGTATAGGGACTCCAACTTGCCCAGACATTAA
>JAZKIJ010000010.1:7057-11230 GCA_040384905.1 Patescibacteria group bacterium | reverse complement strand
TCTATACCTTCTAGAGTAGTGGTTGCAGTTTCAGGTAGCAGAACCGTTTGAGGTGCATCTGATTCCCAATCAAGAATTATATCTACCAAGCGCGGTAACCAGTATGACTGAGTGCTAAGCAAACCAAGACCGATTACAATTAGCACTCCCAACACAATACGAATTGTTTTCATATATGCAGTATACCAATACCAACAGTCCTATCGTGCACGTCTAAGGTGCAGATAGAGCACAATCAAAAACGCAAACGTTACCGCTGACAAAAAAGGAAACGTCACAAAACCAAATTGATTAATAATCTTAGCGGCACAATCGGCACTCCCATCGGCGAGACACGGCATAAAACCGTCCTTTGTTTCCGCTGGTATCATTTGATAGGTATAGTGATACACCGCTACTAAAAGTCCGAAAATTGATAAGCCAATACTATATAGCGGGAAAAATACTCGCTCTTGTGTACGCACTGCCATCAAGGCCATAAGAGCCTGCGGGTAAAGCGCGATACGTTGCAACCAGCACAACGAACACGGCACAAATCCAAAGTACTCAGAATAGACCAGGGAGAGGGCCACACTCCCCACCGTCGTCACTACCATAATCGGCCACACGTAGAAATGCACCCAGCCGTTGTATAACGTACTGCGATTCCATATGTAATCAATTATCAAGACTATCGTCGCTACTAGTAAACCTAACCCGCCAATTGCTACCAAAAAATTTAATGTGAATAAGTCCATACCGGTTTAAATTATGTAAATATCGTTTGTGTTCTTCGTGTCTATACGTACTAGTATATCAAATTGAAACTACCCATAAAAATAAGCCTGCGCACGGGTGCACAGGCTTATATTTTTAGCGATAGTGCCTAATCACCACCACTAGCATCGTACAGTTTCTGCTCGGACATGGGAGTACTCTTGACCACCATAGTATCGCCCGTGCCAGCACGGCGAGAAAGAGGGTACACCATAGGGTGAGTCGCATCCGGCATTGGATCAGACGGTTGCTCAACAGTGCGCCGAGATTTGAACGTGGCCGGCACATTCAAAGCGTTTTTCTCCGCCCGATCGACAAATTCACTCCAGTGCAGATAGATGATGTACGCCGACTCTGCCGCAACGATAAACCATAGGAACTTTTCCATGTGCGTCCTCCTAAAAAAACACGGATTTTCTTCTCTAACACTATAAATTAAAAATATTGTATGTCAAGGTATCGTCTACTTCCGCGTAAGTTTACTCCCTTTGATGATTTTGTTGTCACTATCAAGCACATAAAGACTATCGGGCTCTGCAGTTAACCGTACATACCGAATATGTTCTCCTTCCGGTTTTTGCCAATTAAGTACATAAACACTGGCATCAGTATCATTCTCAAATCCCCGCTCACTATTCATATCTCCTTCTCGAATTAAATCATTAGTTTGTAATCGAAAGCGACGGTAGTCCCACTGTTCAAAGATGACATTCACTCTATCCACTCTCGCCTCATAGCGTTCAGTAGCCGGCTGATTTACTGTTTTTTCTTCGTTTGTCTCACGTAACGGTTCCAGCATTTGCATATGAACGGGAGGCGTACCTGATTGACTGGTACGCACAACAAACATCACGATACTCGCGACGAGCACCAAAAGCCCTAACGAGACCGTTGTTCGCATACCTTACTCTAAAGCATCTTCATCATTGTCAAGAGCGAGTGAACCCATTTCCTTTTCAATTTCTTTAAATTCGTTTTCAATTTGCGCCAAGCGAGCTTTTGATTCTTTAATAAGCGTCGCTGCCGACCGAACTTTTTCTAATCCTTGCTCGACATCAACATTCTCCTGTTCATCAAACCAATTCACAATAGCCGTGAGTTCTGAAAGTGAACGAGTGAGATTAATTTCTTGTTTTTTTGCAACCATAGTATTTTATTGTACCTTTTTAACCTCGGTAGTAAAGCTTCCGTCATGGACCCGCACTTCTACTGTAGACCCCTCGTGCACATCCTCGGTGGAGCGAATAATTTTACCGCCCACATAGGACAAACTGTACCCCAGCCGTAACGTCCGCGCCGGATCAGCAATTTTTATGGCTTGCTCACTTTGTGTCAGTCGCTGCCCGGCAGTCGCAATAATGCGTCTCTGCTCGGTTGCTATATACCGCCCGGTACCCAAGAGCTCGCTGTGTGATTCCTTGAGAACCAACCGTAATTTTCTCCGTATCAAACTCTCAGATTGCTTCAATCCTCGCTGTACTGATTTCATTTCAGCCTGAAGAATAGTGACTACATTCTGGAAGGAAAGATTGGCTTTAGTAATTATCGTTTCAATGGTGCGGTACGCGTGTTCAATGGCACGGGTAGTTCCGGTGAGTTTCAATCGATCGTTAGATATAACGGCGTCATATTGTCGCAGTAGTCGTGCCTGGCGACTATCAATGGTACTACCGACTTCGGACAACCGCTGTTGTAATGAGTTCATAATTTTTACTTCAGCCTGCTCGAGCGAACTTTGTAACGTGTCCCAAGTTTCATTTAATGCTTCCGCCACGGCGGTAGGTGTAGACGCTCCTCTATCTGCTACCAGTTCGGCTAACGTTACGTCCACATCGTGACCAATCCCCGTGAGTACCGGACAATGAAAGCTGGCTATCGCTCGGACAACTGATTCCGTATTAAACGGTTGCAATGACTCCCACGATCCACCCCCGCGCATAATCACCAGCACTTCTATATCCTGCTTGCGCATGGTTTTTAACGCCGCCAATAATTCATGTATCGCATCTTTCCCTTCAACACGGGAATCAACCATCGTAATCTGAAAACCGTACCGACCCAAATTTGAATTAAAATCTTGTATCACTACGCCGGACCGCGAAGTAATCACGCCGATACGACGCGGGTAGAGCGCCAGGGGACGCTTACGTTCAGTCGCTAATAACCCATCGGCCTCAAGTTTTATCTTAAGTTCATCATAAGCTTTTTTAAGTTGTCCTTCGCCTGCATATTCAATGGTATTGACCTTCATCGAAAATGATCCTCGGGCGGCATAAATTTCTGGAGTCCCGGTAACAATAATTTTATCCCCCTCTTTAATACGCACACCATTTTGCACGTAGATAGATTTCCAAATAACACACGAAAGTAACGCGTCTTGCGTTGTGTCCTTAATACTAAAGTACACTGCCGTTGGGTAGGTATCTTTAACACTCGTAACTTCCCCCTCAACCCGCCCACTATGACGAGCAAGCGTGCTATTAATACCCGACAAAAACTCCGCTACCGATTGAGTTTCAGTTTTAGAATCATAAAACTCTTGCATTACCTTACTTTACCAAAATTACCGACAATAATAAAACCTGGGCTGTATACCTCAACTAAAGCAAATTGTTTTTAGCAATTAGTTTGAAATTTCAATCAGACTCGACACTGACTCACCCATCGCATCTGTCGCTTTTGCATCACTCGCTTCATTAAATGAGCCGTCATCGTTAGATTCGCGAAATAGAAAGGCCCACACTTGTTCCCCAACCAACGTAGCTCGAGAGAGCGGCACGCTTACGTTACTACTGCCTCCTGCCGGCAACCATACACTTGAACCGAGCATCGTTGTAGCATTATCATCAACGTTTTCATACACAACTACATATCCTGGTTCAGCTAGATTCACTTGGGAAATAGTGATATTTTTGCCCGCACGTTGCGCGCTTGCATCAATGAAAATTTCACCCACTGAACTATTTTCCGATGGCACAAAATCTGTTTCCCCTTCGTTGCCATCCTCGCCGATAATCACTTGAGCATTCTCGTCACCAGGGTTACTACCTACATTTTTAGAAAAATCCACACTTTGACTCTCAACGTAAAAATATAATCCGCCGAGTACTAAAAAAATAATAATGAAAAAGGTTGATTGTGTCATATTGTTTAGTATAGCAAATACATTTTAAAAAAAATGTAGTGTGCACTATTTAATAACGAAGCCGTGCAGTAACACTAACTTACGTTTTTATTCACTGCCATCACTTCAATTGATCCTCCTGGAATTGCAAAATGCGGATGGTTAACAAATAGGCTTGCTGCAGCCTCAAGTGAGTCTGCCTCTACAAAGGAGTACATCATAATGTCATTTCGTGCGTCTTCAATTCCTGAGGCCGTTATACGTTTTGGTCTCCCCACCCCGGCGGTTTCTTT
>JAZKIJ010000010.1:1549-7047 GCA_040384905.1 Patescibacteria group bacterium | reverse complement strand
GTCAGTATGATGTTGCATCCAGTCATTCCACTGAGATTGCATGACCGCTTCTTGAGTTTTACGTTCAGCTTCAGGTAACCCCATCCAGGCATCAAGTCCTTCGTGCGGCATTTGGTACGTGACGATGAATTTCATATACAGTAATTATACCGCACCGGTGATTGTTAATACAGTCACTGACCTGTCTCTGATTTTATATCAGAACTAAAAGGCCCCATCTTTTATGGTAAAATTTCTTCATGAACGCCGATACAAAAAAGATTCCCCGGATATATGCCATGAGCTTTGCGAGCGTCTATGTTTTGTATATCAAAAAGGTCGAACGGAAAGGTCGGAGTAAAGACGAGGTTGATACCGTTATCAAATGGCTCACCGGTTATACCCAAGCAAAATTAAACACCCAAATTAAAAAGCAAACCAATTTTGAAGACTTTTTTAATCAAGCGCCAAAACTAAACCCAGCTCGGCAATTAATTACCGGGGTTATTTGTGGTGTACGCATTGAAGACATTACCGACCCACTCATGCGCGAAATTCGTTATCTCGATAAACTCGTTGACGAGTTAGCAAAAGGCAAAGATATGGCTAAAATTTTACGGAAATAAATTAGAACAACGCCACTAGTCGTTCAAAAAACCATACAATTGCAATTACCGAAATAATAATTGCGACTATCTTTACCGCCCGTGGATACCAGGTTTTTTGTTTACAATACAGCAATACCGGCAGTGCGATTACAATAATCAGCAACTGTCCCAGCTCTATCCCAATATTAAATGCCAACAATGAGGAGAGAAGGGTTTCTTTAGGTACTGAAATTTCGGTTAGTAACCCTGCAAACCCTAAACCGTGAAATAAACCAAAGAAAAACACCAAGGCTGTCTTGGCCCACTGATGCGCCATAACTCGCACATGTCCAAAAAATGTCGTTACTATTGCCACTACTGCAATAGATAAGGCTATCACCGGCTCAACAATAGCAGATGACAAAACCAGAGTTCCCGTTCCTGCCAAAATTAACGTTAATGAATGCGCAATAGTAAACGTGGTGACCAATCTAAATATTTCACCCACCGATACAAACATCAGCAGTAACGAGAGCACAAACAAAATATGGTCGGGACCAGCGAGAATATGCTCAATCCCTAACGAGACAAAATCTTTAGCATTATGAAAAAATCCCGCATCATTATTTTGCGTTAAGAGCGTAATATCATCAGCAGATGTTACTCTAATTTTTTCCGCCACTTCCGGACTTTGTGTTTCTGCAAATTCATTAATTTCCTCACTGGTAGCATCGGGATTTTCTTTTAGGAAATTAATAACCTCTTGAGGCAATAGTTCATGGGCTTTAACCGGTATCGTAACGGTAAACAAGAACATCAAGATAGTTACAGCCAGTACGTATTTCATATACTCTATTTTAATTAGTAAAAACGGTCGAGTTTAAAAGCGCCCCGTACGTCGAAAGATTTTTTGCCGTAGCAGCATACGACTCAGCCTGTTTTGTATTATTGTTAGCAGCATATATGGTACTCGCGAGCATTACAATATCCGGGTCATATTCACCGATCCTCATAGCCTCGGTAATTTTTTCCTCAGCTTCAGTTAGTTTATTATTTTTATATAATGCAAGTGCATACGTGTAGGCAGCAAATAGTGACGGACGTGCTTCATACGCCCGATTAGCCCGTGTGAGTGCCTCCCCTCCATCCCCGTGTCTGGCCAAAAAGTAGGCGTATTCCAAATCAACATTTACGCCTTTTGAATCTCTATAGGCAAGGTCAGCGAGCGTATAGTATTGCTCCGCTTTCCCAACCTCTTTTTCAAGAGTGTAATAGTCACCCAGGGTCGTAGCGTACTGAGCTATAGGTAACACTTCAAATGCTTTGGTAAAATAAAGTAAAGCTTCATTTTTATCTCCTGCGTCATACGCAACTCGTCCTAACCCCTCCAGCGCCGGAGCGTAGTTAGGATAGAGCGCTAGAGCCTGCTCAAATTGTTTTTTCGATTCATCTGTAGCGGTGCCAAATAAAAGTTTACCCAATTCAACGTGCGCCCAAGCAATGTTTTCAGTGTAGACACTTCCAGCTGAAATAGCTGCTTCAAGAGCTTCACGTGCTCCTTCCTTATCTCCATATAATTCTCGCACGTACGCTATCCGTGTATAGGAACTGAAATTCGGTTTTAGCGAAACCATTTTTTGCAGTGATTGTTGAGCTGCTTCATACTGACCCAATTCAATCTCTGCATCGGTTTTAATCCCATAATACGTTGCAGCCGTATCATCAAGGGCAAGCGCCTCGTTTATCAGTTCTAAGCCTTCGTTAAATTCATGACGACCATTAGCTAGTTCCGCACGTTTAGCCAGCACTCGGGCATCGGTTGGACGAGCAGATTGGGCCGTAGTCAAAACGGTATCAATTTTTTCATACAATCGAGCATCTCCCGTCTCCCGAATAGTTTGCAGGTACAATTCAGATAATGATAACGCTATATTTACATTAGTGGGATCAGCTGCTAATTGTGCTTCTACTGTAGCAACACGTGCACTTGTAGCAGTAGGTATTTCAGATACAACCTCACTTTTGGCGTCGTTAATTTGTGACCAAATATAAAGTCCACTACTCACCATAGCTATGCTAGCGACGAGGGCAAAAAGTGTATTACTGGTGAGTGTCTTGGACATATGTGAATATAGTAATTGTACGGAATACTATCCGAAACACGAGCGTCAATGCGCCCGTGTTCCAAATACTATTTACTGTTGATGCGGCACTGATTCAAAACCACTCCATGGCAGCGCGAGGTACGGGAAAGTAGTTCTAAATTCAGCATCGTTTTTATCTACCCCATCACCCAACTGTGCGGCGAGGGGGTCTGCGTTAAATTCTGGATGAAAGAGTGGGTAGGCGGCTCCGGCCACTGCTTTAATCGAGATATCAGTCACATCGTCAGCGAGTCGACGGCCGTTTGGATACCCTTGATTATCGCCAGCAACTACTCCGAGACTATTTGGAGTCACGGTTGGAGCTACAGCGAGGTTCAATCGAAGTTGTTCAGACGGAGTTACGGTAGCTGTCTTAGTTAACCCGGGGATACCGGTAAGGAAGATGGCAATTAAGTCATCACGTTGCTTGTCTGTTCCAAACGCTCCTTGAGGCGGAACTTGAATGTTATACAACGCCTTAAGGAGATTACCGAGTTCTGGATTGGCTACGTATTGAGCAAATTGAGCATCGTCACTTGGCTTTGATGCGTTCCATACATCTTTATCACCGAGCGGGATAACCACTTCGTTTACGAGCGGTGCACCCAAGCGTGAGACTTGCACCCAGTCACCTTTGTCTTTATTGTGTTTTGGATCCTTATCTTTTGCATTGCGCAATACATTCATTGCTTGTCGTGAAGAGGTAGTCCAGACACCAACTACAGCATTATCTGCTTCTACTTGAGTTGGCACTTTTCCGTCCTTAGATAGTTCTGTGATGGGTACTTGAATGGCAATTGATTGCACATTGTATCCCTTGAGACCATCTACACCTCCACCATCATTACCCGGCAACTTTCGAATCGTTAGAAGATCAAACAATCCTCCTAAATCAACGAAGAATGGATCATCACTTTGTCCCGCAAATACCTTCCCACCACCTGATAGTGGCGTAATAGCCATGTCTTGTAGTTTCTTGTAGTCAGGAGTTGATTTTGGACCAACGTTTGATGGTGGTACTGGCACATTATCTCCAATCACAATACTTTTACTTTTACCTTTATCGTCATACGCCACCTTGGTCACGGTGTATTTCTGACGGACATTAAAGTCTGGATCATTTAAGGCAGTGATTGCTCCTGTGTTATAGAGGAAGGTGTTTTTGTTATTTATTGTAGTGGTAAATCGAAATTGGTAGGCAATGTCTTCTTTTGCATCACCATCGTTATCGATTTTAATTTCGTACAGTACATTATCATCAAACGAGTAAAAGTTTGGTCCTCCACCCGGTTCTTGAAAAGGTAGGTAGTTAGCGATAATAGTTGCAGTTTTTGCATTATCGGGACTCACAAACGCAAAGAGATCAGTAGCGTCAGCTTTCGGGTCGCCACTAATCATCGGTGCTTCGCGGTGACTCGAAGCGCTGGTGAATTGACTTACTCCCAGCAACCCCGCTACGGTTCCCGCAATTAATACGAGCGCCACTCCTTTTGTACCTATTCTTTTAACATCACTTTGATAATTATTTATATGATACATAATTGTTACGATTATTATTACTTAATAACGTTAACTAATTATACTATACTTAACTAAGTTAAGTATATTGCCAAGGGGATATTTCCGTATCATAAAAAGCACCCTCGAGTATACGGGTGCTTATGCACTTATTAGCATGTACCCTACAATGTAATTCCCGCGCTCTCTTCGGCGGCAGCGTTTATGGTAAACCAGCCAGCAATGGGTTCCCCGTTACTGCCCTCTATCGGAGTATCTACTGCCGGGTCAAACGTGTCATCACCATTAGATTCACTATGTAGCATCGCCCAAAGTTTCTCACCGTCGCTTGCGTCTCGACTCAATGTAACAAAAACGTCGTCATTTTCTCCCGCAGCCAACAGTGAGCTTGTGCCGAGGATATCTCCCGGTTTCCCATTAGCATCAGCGTGGATTACTACATACCCCGGCATTTTCAAATCTACCTTATTTACTTGAACACGTGCCCCCGGACGTTGCTCCATAGCAAACACGGCGTTATCTTCCACTTGCAAACCACTCGTGGTGTCTCCACTAGTCGCAGTGGTTGAACTTTCTCCACCAAAAATATCAGGCATCTCTACCCCACTCGTAAGTGGGTTTTCACGATTACTCATAAAATAATACAATCCACCGATAACAATTAGGGCAATAAGGATAAATACGATATATCTCATACAATTATTATAACAAATCAGAGTAACAAAATCACAATCGAGTTTCTTTTTACACCCCAAACAAAAAGACCTACCACACAAGCAGGTCTTTCTGCTGTGTGTGGTAGGTCAGAGTGTAACTGGGTGCCGTAAGTGAACATAGGGCGAAAGCGCGTCGAGGAATCGCTGCCGATCTTCCCTTTTGCCACCGGTTGGAATAGCTACAATTCGATAATTCAATGCACCATCGGAAATGACACGTAAGGTCGTTCCGACTGTTTCGCGCCATGCATCCATGATAAACGTGGATTCTGGGAACAAAAGCTGGTTCTTAGTTTCGTCACCAAGCCACCAGGTAGATTGCCCAACTGTTCGCTCTTTCATATGTGGTGGTGAATAGAGAATCATTACCAATCGCATGTGCACCTCCCTGTATCCATTTAGAATATTACTCTTCAAAATAGAAAACTTCAAACATTGCCTTTTAAAGGAGCTTCAAAACCATATTCCATCCAGTTGACATTTTAAAATATTAATACATAATATTAAAAGAAGCACATTGTCAGGAGGACCACCATGGCCCGTAACGCTCGCCC
>JAZKIJ010000010.1:0-1539 GCA_040384905.1 Patescibacteria group bacterium | reverse complement strand
CCCCCGGCCAAATACTCAGCCGACGCACAATTTCTGAAGTGCGTCGCTACAAGGTCTGGGACTGCTCGAGCTGTGGCGTCATTGGCCTCAACTCAAAAAAATGTAAACAGTGCCCTCAGTGTGGGAACTCAAAAGATGCTAGCGACAACGAGGAGCGTTCTGCTACCGAAGTTGACGCGAACTACCAACATGAAGGGGCTGATATCACCTGTGAATTCTGCCACACGGAAAATGAAAAGCGTTTTAGCTGCAAGCAATGTGGCGCAGCGCTTGATTCAAAATTCGCCAAACAGGTACAGGGGTTTACTCACGCTCAGGCACCCATCATGCCCACGCGCGACGTACAGATTGACGACACCGGC
The DNA here is from genome assembly GCA_040384905.1 of Patescibacteria group bacterium. GTDB lineage: Bacteria > Patescibacteriota > Minisyncoccia > Phycocordibacterales > UBA918 > OLB19. The sequence continues at coordinate 1,177 of JAZKIJ010000010.1, read as the reverse complement.
TTTCTGCCTGATGCAGTTGAAACACCCTGGAACGATGGCTCTGCGCCGGTTGTTCTTAAAGAGCCGGTACCGGAAGTCCACGTTCATGAGCCGTCACCTCGTGAAGAAAAAACAAAACGCTCAACTGCAGCTCCCCAAAAAGTCTGGGCGACAGAAACCAAGGAAGTGATAAGTGAGAAACGTCCAACGTTTTGGATTGCTATCGCAGTGGCAGTGGTTGTAGTGTTGTTCATATTTGGTATGTTCGTGTACAACCAATTGCACACGTTCACGCCAACGACCGCTCGTGCAGCTTCTGTTTCCTGGACCTACTCTCAACCGCTTGAAGACTACGCGGCCCGGAATCATTCATTTGAAACCGAGCACGCCTTCTGGCGACCGCCCAATGATGCGTACGACATCAGGGACGATAAGGTGATTATGCGTTCCGAGCCGATTCTCGAACAAGTGTGGGTTTCAAAGTCCTGCACGCGTACAGAAATCAGTTCCTACGATGACACCGATGGTACCTGGGTGCAAAAGTCTGAACTCGTCACCTACGACTGTTCGGAATACGAAACCAAACAAGTAGGCACCACTCCGATTATGGGTACCCGTTGGACCTGGAAAGAGATGGAGTGGGCACCCACAACACCTCTAACCGCCCGCGGGGATAGTCACACCGTGACCTACCCGCAATTTGTTCCAACCAACACCCTGAGGCGGGGCGGGACTGCTACCACCACCTTTAGCGTCCTCTTCACCTATACGGACGATGATGGTGAGATTCAGTCTGCCAAGCGTGACTACTCTCGACCCATCTGGGAACAGACAAAAGTAGGCATGACCTTTGATGGACTGGTAGACGGTTTCGACCGTCTCAAAGCTATCAAAGGTCTCGACCCTGAGTACACAGAACTGATGAAGTAACTTTCATCACTTACCAACGGCCGGTGCGTACCCACGCTCCGGCTTTTTTAATATACTCTCAACCTTTACCGAGCCTCCCCTTCAAAATTTGGTTCAACTAGTGCCCACATCATCGTGTTGGTATCGAGTTTTAGATACGCACTTGTTCCCACTGAAGGTGGGGTTGTCATTGGTTCGCTTTCTCTCCGCTTGGCATAATTAACCACCACTACATTTTTATGTCGCGGATTTGAACTCGCTGCAATAGTTTGGGGCGCAATTCTGTCAC
>JAZKIJ010000009.1:71433-73770 GCA_040384905.1 Patescibacteria group bacterium | reverse complement strand
AATACAGCGATTTTTGAACGAGCGCCTGCTTCACGTGCGACTGATTTAACTTCGACAGCTCCCGTTTGTAGTTCAGGTGCTTCAATAGCGAAGAGTCCGGCGAGGAAGTCACCATGGGCTCGGGACAGTTTAAGGAAGATTCCTCGTGGAGTTTCTTCTACCGCGAGCAAAATAGCGCGAATTCTCTCTCCTGGTTTGTATCGTTCCCCTGGAATTTGTTCATCATACGGCATGATAGCAGTAACGCGTCCCAAATCTACGTATAAATTACCACGTTCAAAGCGTTGGACATGTCCAATGACAATGTCGCCTGCTTTTTGACCAAACTCAGCCAAAGCTGATTCTTTTTCAGCTTCACGAATCTTTTGCACAATAACCTGCTTAGCAGTTTGGGCAGCGATACGGCCAAAATCATCTTTTGGTTCAAGTGGGAAAATCAGTTGTTCTCCCAGTTGAGCACCTTTTTTAATCATTTGGGCAGTAGAGAGCATGATGTGCTTTTCTTCATCAAAACGCACTTTTTTAACCCCCTCAGCGTCTGGGAGTACCCCCTCTTCTTCCTCAACGTCTTCTTCCCCATCTTCAAGCGGGGCTTTTAACATACTTTCGTCTACTACAATTTTGATTTGGTTAAACGTCGTGTCGCCGGTGGCAAAATCAAAGTGCGCAGTAATAATCTGACCGCGTTTTCCAAATTCTTTTTTATAGGCGGTAGCCAATGATTGCTCAATGGCATCAATCATCTTGGCGCGGGGTATACCGCGTTCTTCTTCCATCTCTGTCAGTACCGCATGAATAACTTTTAAATCGAACATATGTATTTTTACTTAATATATGAGGGGTATGCCCCTTTAGTTGTAATAGTGACAAGAAACGCGGGCTGCTAGCCCGCGTAAAAGTCTTTTGTACTATAGCCAAAAATAAATAAAAAGTCAAAAAATATTTTTTTGTATAGTACGCGTGATTGCAAACAGTTGTGCATAAAAATTAGCGAGGTTGTTTGCTATACTGTACCCACAACAAGTTCTTTTGTTCGTTAAATTTTTGGAGTTCTATGCGTATCCTCGATGATCAATTAAAAAAATTCATCCTTGATTCCAACCTTGTCAGTAAGGGGGATATTGCGAGTGCCGAAAAAGTGGCGAGTGAAGAAAAACGTACTCTGGCCGAGTCATTAATTGCTGGCGGGTACCTGACTGAAGATGATATGCGTCGCGTCGAATCCTATGTGCTTGGGATTCCCTTTGTTTCATTAAAGGATATTAAAATTGAGTTTGATATTTTATCGCTCATTCCTGAACCCGTAGCTCGCACCCATAATATTATCGCCTTTAAAAAGAACGAATTTTCACTTGAAGTTGCGATGCTTGATACTGCTGACTTGCCAGCGATTGATTTTATTAAGAAAAAAGTAGGGCTAAAAATCCTCCCTCGATTGACCGATACTGAATCAATGCGGGGAGCGTTGCGTCAATACCAAAAAAATCTTAAAGATGAGTTTGGAGATTTGATTATGAAAGACGCTTCAGCCCTTAAAGTGGTGGCAGATGCCGACGGGGAAGAAACGTCAGAAGCTGATCTTAAAAAGATGGCTGAAGATTTGCCGGTCGTTCGTATTGTAGATACATTGCTTCGTCACGCCATTATCCAAGGAGCGTCTGATATTCACATTGAACCGATGGAAGAAGAGGTGCTCGTTCGGTACCGAATTGACGGTATTTTAAATGACGCCATGAAATTGCCTAAAATTGCCTCCGGAACAATTGTGGCTCGGCTAAAGGTACTATCTAATTTAAAGCTCGATCAAAAACGTTTACCACAAGATGGTCGATTTAAGATGGAAATGGACGGACAGAAAGTAGCCTTCCGTGTATCGATGTTGCCGGTGTACTATGGCGAAAAAGTAGTCATGCGTTTACTGCGTGAAAATCGTAGCGGCTTTTCACTTGAAGGTATCGGATTCCACGGCAGTACTCTCGAACGAATCCATAAAGCGACACGGGCAACGACAGGAATTATTCTCGTTACTGGTCCAACTGGGTCGGGTAAGTCAACAACGTTGTATACCATTCTCGATTTACTCAATACTCCGGAAGTAAATATTTCTACGGTTGAAGACCCAATTGAATACCAAATGCCGCGGGTGAATCAAACCCAGGTGAAGCCTGATATTGGGTTTACCTTTGCAGCCGGATTGCGGTCACTGATGCGTCAGGATCCAGACATTATTATGGTGGGAGAAATCCGCGATCAAGAAACAGCGAGTCTCGCTATCAACGCCGCGCTTACCGGACACTTGGTATTGGCGACCGTACACACTAATTCTTCATCCGGCAC
>JAZKIJ010000009.1:60285-71423 GCA_040384905.1 Patescibacteria group bacterium | reverse complement strand
GTTGCGAGTAGCTATCGGGCAACGTTTGGTGCGTAAATTAGCGGATGATAAAATTGGGTACATTCTTTCTAAAGCGGAACGTGATGAATTGGCGTTGCATGTAAACATGGATCTGGTACTCGCTACCCTTAAAGAAGAAAAAATTGTTAATGAAGAAGCCACATGGAACGACATTACGTTCTATCATCCAAAAGAAAAGGGAGTAACCGAAGACGGGTATGCCGGTCGAATGGGAATTCACGAAGTGCTTGAAGTTTCTCCGGCTATTAAGGATATGGTGATGGCTCATAAAACTGGTGATGAGCTTGAGGTACAAGCGCGCAAAGAGGGAATGCTTACGATGATGGAGGACGGTATCTATAAAGCTGCGCGCGGACTCACTTCAATTGAAGAAGTATTGCGTGTAATTAGCGAATAATGTATGGCCAGCTTTACCTATATTGGTGCTGATTCAGAAGGAAAAAAAGTAAAAGTCTTCTCATCAGAATTTTTGTTGAAAAAGTAACGGCCGATGATCGGTACGCGGTATATGATATTGCCCGTAGTAATGGGCACACCGTAGAGAGTATCGAAGAAATGACGGGTTTTTCACTCAAGCAGGTGATTAACATGGACGCGATTAACTACAAGCTCGCTCGCGTTAAGCAAGATGAGCTCGTCATGATGACGCGTAACTTAGGTAGTATGCTTACGGCTGGATTGACGATAACCCGTGCCCTGTCCGTGATTGAACGCCAGTCAACCAACGTAAAGTTAAAGGGGGTGGTAAAGCAAGTAGTGGATAAAATAAATAAAGGTGGCCAATTTTTTGAAGCCTTAACAGATTTTCCTGAAGTATTTAATGATTTATACGTCGCGATGATAAAAGCGGGGGAAGAGAGTGGAAACTTGTCCCAATCACTGCAAACGCTGGCACTCCAGATGGAGCGGTCGGCCAACTTAAAAAAGAAAATTAAAGGAGCGATGATGTACCCCTCAATTGTGTTGATTGCGATGCTCATTATCGGGGTGCTGATGATGATATTTGTGATGCCACAAATTACGGGCGTTTTTAAAGACATGGGAACTGACTTACCAGCTACGACGCAATTTTTAATTGCCGCCAGTGACTTTTTTGTGAACTACACCTTTGTAGCCGTAGGTGGGATGATTGGATTTTTTATGGCCTTAATCTACGGCTTAAAAACAAAGTATGGAAAAATTGCTACCTCATGGCTCATTCCAAAATTGCCGGTGATTGGGACGCTCGCTAAGGAAACCAATTCCGCCCGAACTGCCCGCACACTTTCTTCCCTACTTAACTCAGGTGTTGATGTAATGCAGGCACTGGAGATTACCGAAGAGGTAGTACAAAATTATTATTACAAACAAGTTATTCGCAGTGCTCGCGATCGGGTGGAAAAAGGAACCCCACTTTCAGAATCATTTGTTGAACGGACAGATTTGTATCCTATATTAGTCGGGGAAATGATTTTGGTGGGTGAAGAAACGGGACAGATTGCCGGAATGTTGGGAGAGCTGGCGATTTTTTATGAAACAGAAGTGGAGCGAAAAACTAAAGACCTCTCTACTATTATCGAACCGCTCTTGATGGTGGTAATTGGCGGGGGAGTAGGGTTCTTTGCGCTGGCTTTGATTGCTCCGATTTATTCAATTGGCGATGGCATTAAATAAACTACAACTAACAAAAGGGTCATCACTGGTAGAAATTTTAATTGTGTCTGCGATTATGTTGGTTGTGTTTGGCGGGCTGTTGATCAGTTTTCGTTATTCACTGGAACTCATTGCTCATAGTCGGGCCAAGTTAACGGCGTTAACGTTAGCCAACGATGGTATGGAGTATATTCGTTCTCTTTCATACAATGCAGTGGGAACGGTATCGGGAATTCCTTCTGGATTACTACCGCAGGTAAGCACGACTACCTTAAATGGAATAGTGTTTACCAAGCGTACGCTCGTGGAATATATTGATGATGACGCGGATGGGTTAGGCGCTGCTGATAGTAACGGTATTACTACCGATTATAAACAGGCCAAAATATCGCTCTCCTGGACCTTGCGGGGAGTGAGTAATGAGGTTTTTTTAGTGAGTAATATTATTCCTAAATCAATTGAAACCGATGTCGACGGGGGAACAGTACGAGTTAATGTATTTGATTTTGACAATGCGCCTTTGCCAGGAGCTTCGGTGCGGTTAGTGAATACCACCTTGGTGCCTAATATTGATGTGACGAGAGTATCAGATGCGACCGGCGTGGCGTTGTTTGGTGGGGCGCCCGAGGGAGGAGACTATGAAATTTTTGTTACCGCTTCAGGGTATTCAACGGATCAAACGTACCAAGCAACCACCACGTTGCCAAACCCTTCTACCTTACCGATTGGGGTTGTGGAATCGAGTATTTCAACCATGAACTTTTTTATTGATGCGTTTAGTACGGTAGATATTACGGCCCTTACCAGTAAAGTTGTGGAAGACGCTACCGAAAATTTTGACGATAGTTCAGGTATCGCTAGTAGCAGTGGGACTACCGTCAGTGGCGGAGCCTTACGTCTTAATGGCACCGCGGGTAGTTATGCGTCTCTTGGTACTGCATACCTCAATCCCCTCACACCTTCACCGCTTACAGCGTGGGATTATCTTTTGGTTACCGGAACTACGACGACTAATACCAACGCACGCGTTTCGGTGTACACCGGCACGTCTTCGGCCTATACCCTGATTCCTGATAGTGATTTACCGGGGAATGCGGCCGGGTTTGCGCTCGGGGCCGTTGACGTGAGTATGCTTGATGTTGTTACGTATCCATCTCTAACTGTAGGTGTGACGCTGACTTCTAGTAACGTTAATGAAACGCCGCTCGTTGATACAGTGGTGGTGGCGTATATCGAATCACAAACTCCGCTGGCAAGTCAGACACTCACCATGCAGGGCACAAAAAGTATTGGTACCATGACCGATGGTTCTCTCGTGTACAAAAATAGCCTTAGTGCCAACACCAATAGTCAGGGTGAAGCGACGCTGCTCGACGTAGAGGGAGATGAATATGTTCTTAATACTGGGGGGTATGAAATCAGAGAAGCCTGTCCTGTGAGCGGTTTAGATATTGAACCGGGAACAAATCTCGATTTACAATTAGTGTTGACGGGAAATACCACGCACTCATTACGGGTGGTTGTAGAAACAGCGGCAGGTCTGCCGGTCATTGGAGCTACTGTGGCGGTATCAAGCGGAGGCTATAATGATACGGAAGTAACAACCGGGTGTGGGCAGGTGTACTTTGGTGGCATTGCATCACAAACAGATTACCAACTTATCGTGAGTGCTCCGGGATACACGACACAAACGATAAATAGTATTTCGGTAGTCGGGGATACGCTCCGGGTTATCACTTTGTAATATGAAATTTTTCCCTACCCAGCGTACGCGGAGTAACACAGGCTTCACCTTAATTGAAGCGTTGGTTATCGTAGCTTTGAACACCGTATTATTATTAGCTATTACTTCGACCGTCACTCAATTGTATAAAAATCATGGCTACACATTTGAACAATCAAATGAAATTGAAGTAGCTCGCAAAGGTCTCGGCACGTGGGTGAGAGATGCACGAGAAATGACCTCGGGGGCTAACGGGGCGTTTGCGATCGCTATAGCCGGAACCAGCACCCTTGGTTTTTTTAGTGATATTGATAAAGATAATAGTATCGAATACGTAGAATACAGTTTAGGCACAACAACCACTTTGCGAAAATATACCTACAACCCAACCGGGTACCCGGCAACGTACAGCACTACTACACCTACTTCGGTAGAAATTTTATCAGAGTATGTGCAAAACGGGAGACAAAATATTGAAGTGTTTAAGTATTATAATAGCAATGGTGTATTAATCGCCTCACCCCAGGCCATGATTTCTGATATCACCTACATCACCATGAATATTATTGTAAATATAGATCCTCTTCGGTCACCGGGAGAATTTATGTTACAAGGTAGTGCCGCTCCTCGAAATCTTAAAACAAACTTATAAACTATGAATGCTTCATCTCATCACAATGCCACTAAAGGATATTTACTTATTTTGGTATTGGTATTTGGAGCCATATTTTTTACCATCATTAGTTCCTTTACGGTGTTCATTGTGACCCAAAGTAAATTAATTGCCCAACGAGTAGAGGTAGAAACAGCCGGACAAATTGCGGAAGCCGGACTTAATTATTACAAATGGTTTTTAGCGCACTACCCCAACGACGTAACTAATGGTACTGGTCTCCCGGGACCCTATGTTGGCGTATACAATGACCCAGAGGGGGCAGCGCTCGGAGAGTATTCACTGACAATTGCAAGTACCACGTACTGTGGTGATTTAGCATCAATGCGCGTAACTTCTGTAGGGAATACCTACAACCAACCCAATGTTAAAAAAACGCTTAGTGCTCGGTATGCCCGTCCGACCATTGCTGATTATTCGTACATTTTGAATTCCAATGTGTGGGTTGGACCGGATTCACAGATTACCGGCCCCTACCATTCCAACGGCGGTATTCGGTTTGATGGTCGTAATAACTCCATTGTAACTAGCGGTCAGTTAACGTGGAGTTGTGACAGTAGTTACGGTTGTTCACCTACTGCCACTCAAAATGGTGTCTTTACGACGACCGCTAATCCCACCACGGCCTTGTTTGATTACCCATCGGCTCCTATTAATTTTGCGGGGGTAACGGTAGATTTAGCCACCATTAAAACTAAAGCCCAAAATAACGGGGGCAGATTCTTTGGTCCTTCAGGGCGCGCGGGTTACTATGTCATTTTTAATGCTGACGGAACCTATGAAGTAAATATTGTGCGCGGTAAAGAAAATGAACCTAATGGTAATGCCTGGGGGCACCAAATGCACATCCTTAAAAATCTTGAGTCAGTCGGCACGTACGCTATTAACCCGGCCTGTCCCGTTGCCTACTTTGAGGATCAGGTATGGATTGAAGGGGTGGTCAATGGAAAATTAACTTTGGCGGCAGCTGATGTATCGAGTAACACCATAAATCCATCTATTATCTTGAATGATAATATTACCTACGCTAACGCTACCTCAGGATTACTGGCGATTGCTGAATACGATATTTTAGTAGGGTTAGTGGTGCCGACTGACATGACTCTTAATGGAATCTTTCTAGCGCAAACCGGCAAATTTGGTCGCAACAATTATATTCCCGCTGACGTACCGCCTTCGTGGGATGAATACATCCTTCGAAATTCTCTTACTCTCAACGGAACCATTGTTTCAAATGGACGAGTCGGTACCAAATGGATAAATGGAAGCGGTACGTTTACTTCGGGGTTTAATTACCGATATACCTCCTATGATAAAAATTTAGTAGCCAGTCCGCCCCCGCTTATCCCTAATACCTCTGACGACTACACCTTTTCGGACTGGCAAGATGCTAACTAACTAAAACACCTGCAGGACCTTGGTCCTGCAGGTGTTTTTTGACATGGTACAATAGAGCAATATGTCACAACTTAAACGACCACTGGTTATAGCTAATTGGAAAATGAACCCAGTGACGCTACAAGAAGCCAAAACTATTTTTACCGGTATAAAAAACAACAGTAAAAAGTTTTTAGAAACTACCGTGGTCATTGCTCCACCTACCCTCTATATCACCGAGTTAAAAAAATTAACTACTAAAACAAGCCTCGCGTTAGGAGCACAAAATACACACTTTGATGTAAAGGGAGCTTACACGGGAGAGCATTCAATTCCGCAACTAGTTGAAGCGGGTGTTTCGTATGTCATTATCGGTCATAGTGAACGACGACAGCAAGGAGAAACCGACGAGCTGATTGGTCGAAAGGTAATGGCTACGTTAAAAGGCAAATGTACTGCCGTAGTGTGTGTGGGTGAAAAAACTCGAGATACGCAAGGTAATTTTTACAGTCTTATCGAACAACAAATTAAAGCAGCCGTAGGCGAGGTGCAAAAGTCACGACTCAAAGATGTTGTTATTGCCTACGAGCCAATTTGGGCTATTGGTACGGGAGCCACTGCTACGGTGGCAGATGTAATGGAAATGCAGTTATTTATCAAAAAAATCCTCACAAAATTATTTGACCGTACGGGAGCTCGCAATGTCAGAGTGATTTATGGAGGCTCCGTTAACGCTGACAATGCTAAAGAGTTATTTATAAGTGGCGGTATCAATGGATTTTTAGTGGGTGGAGCGAGTTTGAAGCCGGTGGATTTTGGAAAAATTATTCAAGCAGTAAATTAAAGCGTATGAAACAAATAACAGATTGTCCTGATGTTGCGGGTAAATACGTATTGGTGCGTTCATCTTGTAATGTACCGTTACAAAATGGGGTAGTGCAAAATGCGTATCGACTCACGAGAGCCGTTCCGACTTTAGCGTATTTACAAAAAGCTGGCGCCAAAGTAATTGTTATTGCTCATATTGGACGTGATGAAAACGACAGTCTTAAACCAGTCCTCACTGCCTTTACAGAATTACTACCGATGCAGTGGGGTGGCGTCATTGGGAGTGAAGAATTTACTCAGGCTAGGGCTTCAATGAACAATGGCGATATACTGTTGGCGGAAAATCTACGACAATTCCCGGGGGAAAGTGATAACACGCTAGAGTTTGCCCAGCTATTGGCCGCCCAAGCCGATATCTACGTAAACGATGCGTTTGATAATGTGCACCGAGATCATGCGTCGATGGTGACGGTACCCACCTTATTACCTGCCTATGCTGGTATTACGTTGTTTGAAGAGGTGACACAGCTACAAAAAGCGATGAAGCCGGTTTCTCCGTCATTGTTAATTTTAGGAGGTGCTAAATTTGAAACCAAGATGCCACTGGTAGAAAAATATTTGGCTTTATATGACAATGTATTTGTAACAGGTGCACTGATGAACGATATTTTAAAGGCTGATGGTAAAGAAGTTGGTCAGTCCCTGGTATCAGATATTTCTCTAGCAGGTGAAGAATTTCTAGTAAGTCCTAAATTAATTAAAGCCGCTGATGTGGTGGCGCAAAATGAACGTGGGTTACGTACGGTCAGTATTGATGGAGTGCAGCCTGACGAAAAAATTACGGACATGGGTCCACTGACAATTGCTAAATTAGCACCGTATATTCACGAAGCAGCTACCATTTTATGGAACGGACCGTTAGGCCTCTATGAAAGTGGGGCTCCAGGGGGAACTCATGCGGTGGCTAAACTCATTGCCGAAGCACCAGGCTATAGCATTATCGGAGGCGGAGATACGGTCGCGGCGATTGAAGAATTAGGTTTAAATGATGACTTCGGCTTTGTTTCTATTGGAGGGGGTGCGATGCTCACCTTGCTCGAGCATGGGTCGACTCCTGCGCTTGATGCACTAGGCTAAAAGAAAAAGCTACCTTGTGAAAGGTAGCTTTTTCTTTTATTCCGGCAAGGCGTTTTTAATGGTGGCGGCAATTGTGGTAGATTGTCCGGGTTCGTAGATGTGGTGTTTGGGGCGTTGATACGCTTGGTCAAGACTTAGTCTAGGGACGACATGCAGGTGAGCGTGAAATACTTCTTGATCAGCATGGGCTCCATTGTTCATTATGAGATTTATACCCTCGGCTAGTTTTGCATCCATCAGGGCCTGGGAGATTTTGCGCGCTACCACCATCATTTGGCCTAGTACTGCATCGTCTCCATCTAAAACATTAACAAATGGTACTTTAGGCACAATCAATGTGTGGCCAGGATTAACGGGTTCAATGGTCAGAAAGGCAATAATTGCCTCATCCTCATACACAATATCGGCCGGTATTTCCCGGTTAATAATTTTTGTAAAAATTGAAGGCTCTGAAACGGTAGTCATATAAATATGGTACCATACAAATCACTTGGTATGTCGTCTCCCTTATTTGCTAAAGTCCCTCCCATTACGATAGAAGCAAGACAAACCCTTGCTGAATATAGTTTGCCGTTACAACAGCTACTTTACACGCTTGGCATTACAACAGCGCAAGAAGCTAAAACCTTTTTAAACCCAGAGTACGAAACACAGTTACATAGCCCGCTTTTATTGCACGATATTATCAAAGCTACCAGTCGGATTCACAAGGCGATTGAAGCGCAAGAAAAGATTGTGATTTTTAGTGATTATGATTGTGATGGAATCCCCGGAGCGGTTATTTTGCATGACTTTTTTAAAGCTATTGGCTATACGAATTTTTCAAATTACATCCCCCATCGTCACTACGAGGGTTTTGGCTTGAGTGTTGAGGCGGTACAAAAAATGAGCGCTACCAAAGCCACCCTTATTATCACGATTGACTGCGGCACTACTTCACACGAGGCGATAGCCTTAGCAAATACCCTGGGAGTGGATGTGATTGTTACTGATCATCATGAACCCGAAACGGTGTTGCCCGAAGCGCTCGCGATTATTAATCCTAAATTAGGTACGTATCCCTACCCGCATTTATGTGGCGCTGCAGTCGTCTACAAATTAGTGCAGGCGGTTATAGAAACAGGTAGCTATACGATTAAGAAGGGGCAAGAAAAATGGTGGCTTGATATGGTAGGAGTCGCCACGGTGGCTGATATGGTGCCGTTAGTGGGAGAGAACCGAGTACTCGCGCATTATGGGTTACAGGTGTTACGCAAATCACGGCGCCCCGGATTACAACAATTGTTACGTAAAGCCAAAATAAACCAAAGTACCTTAACCGAAGAGGATATTGGCTTTACTATCGCGCCGCGGATTAACGCTGCTTCCCGCATGGATGCACCTGAGCATGCCTTTCATATGCTTACCGCAACCGATGAAGGGGAAGCAGGGGCGCACGTGACGAAATTAGATTCCTTAAATACGGAACGAAAATCTGAAGTAGCAAAGATGACTAAGGAAATAAACGCCCGCGTAAAAGAAATGGTGGATATGCCGGATGTGCTCGTGATGGGTAATCCGTTATGGCGACCAGCATTAGTTGGTCTCGCAGCGAACACACTCGCTTCAGAATATAAACGCCCGGTGTTTTTGTGGGGACGAGATGGTAATGAGATTATTAAAGGCTCGTGTCGCAGTGGCGGGGGCGTGAGTGTCATTAGTTTAATGCAAGCCATAGAACATGCGTTTCATGAACATGGTGGGCATCATATGTCCGGAGGATTTGCGGTGCGCGATGAATATATTTTTACGCTGGGCCAGTTATTAAATGAAGCCTATGTGAGTAAAGGAGCTGAAGCTGTGATACCAAGCGGTCATACCGTAGCGGCGGAGCTACCGCTGACAGCGGTATTTGGAGAATTAAAAAATGCCCTAGGCCAATTGGCGCCGTTTGGCGTGGGTAACCCTAAGCCCCTGTTTGCGTTTCCGGCTGTAAAACCAAAATCAGTTGATATGTTTGGTAAAGCCAAGGAACACCTCAAAGTACTGTTTGAAACGGACGCGGGACCACTTGAGGCTATTGCCTTTTTTGCTTCAACCGATTCGTTTACGCAAGCGCCGGTGGCAGGCCAAGACTGTACCGTGTTGGCACATGTGGAAACTTCTTATTTTATGGGGAGAGCTCAGACACGACTGCGTATTATTGACATTGTATAACTACCTAGGCATAATCTTGAGGGCTTGAAAAAAGAGGAGAGAAAGTATGAGACCTAGAGTACCCCCGCCTGTTTCAGACAGAATAATTGCATTGGGGCCACTCGTTAAAACGTGTCCCGTGTGTAAACGATCAGATGTGGAAGTCGGCGGTCCCATGGATGGAGATTGGATTGTTCAAAATCATTCTCCTCAACCCGGAGGAATAGTGGGATGCCGAGGTATTGGCTCTCGGATACCGCTTACCGCAAACGAAAAAGCGTCACCTTAGGGTGGCGCGTTCTTATTTTTAAACGATATGTCGAGACATGCATATTTAGCCATTAGTGGTATAGTGCATATATCTATGGAGACTATTATTTGTTACGCCGCGGGAGAATCAAAAGGTAACCCAGGACCTTCTGCGTTTGCGGTGTATATTGAATCAATCATCGGTGAAGTGATTGAAGAGAGGATTCAAACGATTGGTAATGCCACCAGTGATTTTGCTGCCTATAATGCGGTGATGGTGTGTTTGCAAACCCTCCAGTCACTCTATGGAGAAACAACCGCCCAGATGCAATTTGAAGTACGACTAGACTGCAAATTGGTAGCCAATCACCTAAACGCAAAAGTACCCATTAATGACCCCGGTCTAGTACCAATGTTTATAGAAATTCACAATATGCGCGTAGCGTCTTTTCCTAACATAAAGTTCACTCTTGTTTCACTTGAAGAAAATCAGAAAGCACTCACCCTGTTGAAGCCCGCTCTTGACGGTAAATAGTACTTTCTGCTACTGTAGGCGACTGGCCTTGGTATTGGACTAAGGTAAACGAGGGAGAGAATTTTGGGTATTGAGAATCATATCAAATCGCTCACAGCCAAGCACGCTGCAGTGAAGGAACAAATCAGCGCGCTCCGTGCCTGCCCCACCAACTCGGCTCAGATTTCCACCCTGAAAAAGGAAAAACTTCGTTTGAAGGATGAGATTACGCGATTGAACAATCCCAACCGCCTGACTGCGCCCAAACCCCCTTCCAGGAAAAAGGTCAAAGGTGAAAAGGCGCCTGGTGCCATCGATTCGATGGTGCCGGCCGTTGAAACCGATCAGCCGCAAATCCGCAGCATTGATATCGCTGCCTAAAGCTTTTGACCGCGGGAACAGTTCCCGCGGTCACCGCCCACTACATTTGTAGTGAGGCGTTTTTTTATGTCTGATACAATTATCAAATGCAGGGAGCATTTTTTTACTCCAGTATTCTTGCGGTAGCGAGCGGCATTTTTGTCCGCTCGTTTTTTGATGTGGGATGGATAGGTATTGCCTGGGGAATACTCATGGTGGTTATGGTTGGTAGCTGGTGGTATAAAAAACGCTTGGAAAACAATGCGGTGTATCTTTTGCTAATGGTTGTGATGTTGGGTTCGTTTATGGCAGGAGTAGCCCGTATGGAATGGGCAGTTACTCCGTCAGCTACTTCGGTGGTAGGGGAGTCCATTGGTGAATCAGTTACTTTGTCAGGGTTGGTAGTTGCCGAACCAGAAGTAACCGCTAAATCAACGAGGCTTACAGTC
>JAZKIJ010000009.1:56404-60275 GCA_040384905.1 Patescibacteria group bacterium | reverse complement strand
GAATACTTGTTTCAACTGATCGCTACGCGACTGTCGCCTATGGAGATCAAATACAGTTTTCCGGTACGGTAAAAGAACCGGAAGCATTTGAAACAGAATTTGGCCGCACCTTTGATTATCCGGGCTATCTCGCGGTGCGAGATATTTTTTATACTGTCTCTTTTGTCACCATTGAAGTGACCGCTAGTGGCCAGGGGAACCCGCTTCTCTCTGTGTTATTTGCTATGAAGCAGCGATTCCTCGAACATTTAAAATTAGTTATTCCTGAACCAGCCGTGGGGCTAGGGGCAGGGTTATTACTGGGAGTTAAAGCATCATTGGGTGAAGAGATAGAAGCGGCGTTTCGCGAAACGGGCATTATTCACATTGTGGTGCTCTCCGGCGCCAACATTATGTTGATTGTGATATTTTTAATGTACACGCTTGCGTTGGTGGTAGGCGTGCGTACCCGGGCGGTGATTGGTATGATGAGCATAGTCCTGTTTGCCTTGATGGTGGGATTTTCTGCTACGGTGGTACGGGCGAGTATTATGGCGGTACTTATTATGCTGGCGTTACTGCTGGGTCGACGGTATGCCATTATGCGCGCTTTGTTTTGTGCGGGTGTCATCATGCTGATGATCAACCCCTTGTTACTGGTGTATGACATTGGGTTTCAGCTTTCATTTTTAGCTACGTTAGGATTAGTGATAGTCGCGCCACAATTTGAAGTGTTCATGCACGGTGTGCCGTCCGCGTTTAAGCTTAAAGAATATTTTCTTGCTACCATCTCGACCCAGTTAGCAATTTTACCCTTGCTTCTGTACCAAATCGGTCAGTTTTCCGTGGTGGCGGTGCTTGTTAATATGGCGGTGCTACCGATGGTGCCGGTGGCGATGCTTTTAACATTTATAACCGGAGTAATGAGTTTTATTTTTCCAGTGGTGGCGACGGTTAGTGGTGTGGTTGCAACCGTCACGCTGTCATACATTATTGTAATTGCTACGTATGTCGCATCGTTACCGTTTGCTTCGTTTGTAGTGCCACAGTTCCCCTTTATTTTGGTAATAGTTGCCTATGGTCTTTTAGGGTACTCACTCTATTGGTATCGAAGTAAAACATCGGTACCGCCTGAGGTTGATACCTCCGCAGTTGCTGACTGGATTATTATGGACGAGCAAGAACTAAAGTTGGCTATACAAAAGCGCGAGCCAAGCCCGCGCCCTGTGTCTGCCGTAGAGACGCTACCAATCTTTTTTCGTTAGACTAGTCGTCCGCTTACAACGTCCCAGTTTATGTTGTTGAAAAAAGCCTCGACGTATTGCTTTTTATCTGCCGGTAGATAGTCACGCATATATGAGTGTTCCCACATATCTAAAGCCAGGACAATATCCAAATCAGCCAGTTGGCCAATATGTTGTTCATCCACCCAAGTAGCTACTAATTGGTCAGTATGTGGATCGTGATAGAGCATTGCCCAGCCGACGCCACGGGTCAGGGCTATTTGGGCAAATCGGTTTTGCCATTCAGCAACACTGCCCCAAGTAGATTCAATTTTAGTGCGCAGTGTGCTGTCGGCAAGTGGTTGAGCACCACCTTCAAATTGCGCAAAGTAGTATTCATGGTTACGCATACCGCCAAATTCAAATCCTAGTCGACGTTGCATTTCAGCTATGGCAAAGGCATTGGCTTCAGCGTCATGACTATAATCAGCAATTTTACTACTAATTAAATTTACGTGTTTGACGTAGCCTTGGTACAAACCAAGGTGTAAATCAATGCTTTCTTGAGAGATGCCAGTAAGGGTAGGAATATTAAATGTAAGGGCTTCGTATTTCATATATATATGTCTTGTACTTCAGTATATCACGAAGGCATGCTTGGGCGTGAGCACGATATACTTAGGGTAACATGACTGAGTATCAACTAAAAAAACGGATAGCCGTCCTCATAACACTTCTAGTCAGTGCCAGTATCACCTGGCTTTTACCATACCTCTCGATTCCCGCGACGGCCGAATATTTATCGGTGACATTTTTAGACATTGGACAAGGGGATGCAATCTTAATCGAAACCCCCGATGGGGTGCAGATGTTAATTGACGGCGGTCCCGATGGTACGGTGTTGCGAAGGTTAAATGAAGAGTTGCCTTGGTTTGACCGTACCCTTGATACTATCGTGGGAACGCATCCCGATAAAGATCATATTGGTGGCCTGGTTGATGTGTTGCAGCGATTTAAAGTCAGTCAAATAATCACTACCGAAAATAAAGGCGAAACCATGGTATCAGCTACCTTTCAAAACTCCTTACTCAGTGAAGGGGTGCCAGTAATGATGGCGCGGGCGGGACAGGTCTATCAAATCGGCGCCTCAACTACGCTGACTATTTTTTCACCGGCGAGTAATCCCGAGATGCTTGAAAGTAACACCGCCTCGATTGTTGCCAAATTATCGTATGGTGAAATTGACTTTATGCTCACGGGAGATGCGCCGAGTGGGATTGAAGAGTATTTAGTAAAAACCTACGGCACGCAGTTACAAAGTGAAGTACTAAAGCTTGGTCACCACGGTTCAAAAACTTCTACTTCCGATAGCTTTCTCGATACCGTCACCCCACATTTTGCTGTGGTTTCTACTGCCAAAGATAATACGTACGGACACCCCGCTCCTAATGTGGCGGAAGCGGTGACTACGCGCGGGATTACTCTTTTAAATACTGCTCAATCAGGTTCGATTACCTTTGAAACTAATGGTATTGACCTATGGCAAAAATAGCCGTATGGTAAAGGTGGAAAGGAGAAGTTATGTAATGAAACATGATCATAAAACTTTTGAAATTTGTGGCTTTTGCAAAAAGCTAATGATTTTGTATCACGGCCGAATTGTATGCGTTTCGTGTTCAAAATAGTTTCAAGAAAAACCGCTTGCATATGCAAGCGGTTAATCGTTATCTGGAGTCCTAGATGAGGTTGGCTGCTTTGAGGGTTTTGTACGCTCCGTTTTTGGCAATGGTACGAATACCTTTGGTTGAAACTTTGATTTTGATAGTCTTATCAAGCTCCGCTACGTAAATCTTTTTGTTTTGGAGGTTTGGTGATCGCTTTGTTTTTCCTGAAGGATTAAATTGCGTCGCACGGGTACGGTTACTGTACTTACCGCCGATTTGCGTTTTTTTGCCAGTGATGTCGCAGGTTTTTGCCATATAAAAGTTTTTAGTCCCGCCATACTACCAGCATCACCCATATTTTGCAACCCCCCAAGCCCATCCACTAACCTACCATCTACGTTGTGGAATGAAGAAAGGAGTGAAACGACTATTCTGAATTTCTTTCCCGATTTTTTCTTCCCTTGGGAAAATCGCTGGATGCTACGAAATTTTATGTTCTCACCGTACGAAAAGTACGGCTCAAACATAAAAATTCTAGGCGCCTCGTATCTAATAGCTTATTGAATGAGCTCTAATCAGTAAAATATTTGCCAAATATACGTTAAATCACAGAAGTGTTCGCTAAAATCACTATATACTAGGCGACTAGCTGGTTTAGTTTGAGCCGTACTTTTTGTACGGTGAGGACTGAACCAGCGAAGGCAACAAAGTAGATAGGGATTTTTGCGGACTCACTCTATTACGGTATACTAATCCATATGGAATCACTTGATATCGCGCTCATCCTCGCCCTCATTATTTCAATCATTATTCACGAAATGGCTCACGGGTACGCCGCTAACTACTTGGGGGACCCTACGGCGCGACTGCAGGGACGACTTTCACCTAACCCGCTCGTTCATATTGATCCAATGATGTCGGTTATTTTGCCTGGCTTGCTGATACTGTCTGGTTCGAGCTTTATATTTGGAGCCGCTAAACCAGTACCGTACAATCCCTATAACT